>DASSMG010000105.1:0-9917 GCA_035688995.1 Actinomycetota bacterium | reverse complement strand
TTCCACACGTTCGCAACCATCTCGGCAAGGACCTCTTCAGCCATCGAGTGCACTCCGATCGGGTTCGGGTGGGAGCGACAGCAACCGTCGTGCCGTTGCGGGATCGGCGACCTTCCGTCCGGCGAGCTCGATCAACGTTGCCGCGGTTTCGACCAGATCTCCGTTCGAGGAAGCCATCTCGTCGCTCGGCAGATAGAAGTTGTCCTCGAGCCCGACGCGGGCGTTCCCGCCGAGCGATGCGGCTGCGGCCACCAGCGTCCACTGCTTGCGACTGATCCCGATCACCTCCCACGTGCTCGACTGCGGCAACAGCGACGCCATGTGTGCCAGTGTCCTGGCGTGGGGCGGCGCTCCGCCGAGCACGCCGAGGATCAGAGAGAACTGGATCGGTTCCTCGATCAAGTCCATGTCGATCAAGGGAGCGACGTTGCCGATATGACCCGTGTCGAAGCATTCACATTCTGGTTTCACGCCGACCGAGCGCATCTGCTCGAGCAGATAGATGATGTCCGAGAACGGGTTCGCAAATACGAAGTCGAAGATCAACGACCGGCGCTTCTTCGAGTACTTCGCATAGTTCATCGAGCCCATGTTGAGGGCCCCGATCTCGGGCTTCAGCGCCGTGATGTGATGCACCCGCTCCTCGATGGGGATGCCGACCGCGCCGGTCGAGTGATTGACGATGATGTCGGGGACTTCGGCGACGATCGCCTGGGTGATCGCCCGGTATTCCTCGACCCGGTAACTGGGCTTCCCGTCGGGATAGCGCGCGTGGATGTGGAGGACCGAGGCGCCGGCATCGCGCGCTCGACGCGCTTCCTTCGCATACTCCTCGGGCGTGTACGGGATCGCCGGACACTGGTTCCGATCGGCGGCCACGCCGCTCATCGCGCACGTGATGATGCATTCGTCCATCGCTGCGGAGGTTACCAACGCGGGACCCTTGCCAGATAGCGGAGCATGTGTTGGTTCGTGGCCTCCGGCTGTTCCTGTTGGGTCCAGTGCCCGCAATCGTCGATCGTCACTATCTCGACATCGGGAACCCGTGCGTCCATGCCCTCGGCCAACTCCGGTGGAAGCACCGGGTCGCCCGCCGCGCAGATCATCAGGCAGGGAACGTCGATCTTGTCGTCGTCGAACTCGGCGGCGATCTCCCAGTTGCGGTCCATGTTCCGGTAGTACTCGAGAGGCGGGGTGATGGCCCCCTCCGGACGGAACAAAGCCGCGTACTCCGCCAGCACGTCGTTCGTCATCACGTCCTTGCGAACCGTCGCCGGTCCGCGCAGGAAGAGCTCGACGAACCCATCGATGTCCTTCTGGATGTTGTCCTCCGCCGTCCCGCGTTCCTGAAAGTCGAGGATGTACTGGGTCCGAGAGGATCCGAGCTGACGGAAGAGCTCGGTCGGCGGCAGGTCGTATCGAGGCAGGTCGGGGACGTTCAGGCCGATGACACCGGCAACGAGGTCCGGATACATCCGGGCGAACGGCCACGCGATCAGGCCACCCCAATCGTGACCGGCAACGACGGCACGCTCGTGGCCGAGTCCGGTGATCACGCCGGCGACGCACGCCCCAACCCAGGAGACGTTGTAAGCCACGTCGGGCTTGTCGGACCGGCCGTAGCCGGGAAGGTCGATCGCCACCGCCCGGAAGCCCGCCGCCGCAAGCGCGGGGACCTGGTGCCGCCACGAGTAGGACGACTCGGGGAACCCGTGGAGCAGGAGGACCAGAGGGCCGTCACCCTCGTCGACGCAGAAGATGCGTATGCCGTTGGCGACGACGAAGCGCTCGGTCATCGTTCGAGCAATCTCAAAGCGGCACGGTTTCCCAGCACGATCACCGAATCGCCGGGTTCGAGGATGAGGTCGCTGCCCGGGGACGCGACGACGTCCCCCGATGCGCGCCTCACGGCGAGAACGTTCGCCTCGCCGGTCGCCTCCGCGACGGACAACCCCGCCAAACGCGAGTCGGAATCGATGTGAAGTTCCTCGAGGCGCATCGCCTGCGCCCCGGTCCCCTCGATCTCGAGGAAGTCGACGACCCGAGGGTTGATCGCGGAATAGGCCATCTCCCTTCCGGCGGTCACGAACGGTGAGAAGACCCTGCTCGCGCCCGCGGTTTCGAGGCGTTGCACCGACTCCTCCTGAGACGCACGCGCCACGATCCAGATCTCGGGTGCCACGGCGCGCGCGACCATCGTGATGAAGATGTTCTCGGCATCGTCGTCGACGGCCGAGATCACGGCACGGGCGCGCCCGATGCCGGCGGTCTCGAGATCCTCCCGGCGCGTCGCGTCGCCGATCAGATAGAGCATCCCCGCGTCGATCAGTTCCTTCTCGCGGTCTTCGCTCTTGTCGATGATGAGGAAGGGGACGCCGTCCCGAGTCAGTTCCTCGGTCACCGTCCGGCCCACGCGTCCGAACCCGCAAACGATGCAGTGATTCGAGAGCCCCGCGATCTTCCTCTCCATACGCCGTCTCCTACCACGCTCGCCGAAACCGCCTTCCTCGAGATAACGAGCAACCATCGAAAGCGCCAGGACGACACCGGTGACTCCGAGGAGGATCAACGTGATCGTGAAGACCTTCCCGGCGGCGTCGAGGTGGTGCACTTCGGTGAATCCGACCGCGGTGAGCGTCAAGGTCGTCATGTAGGTCGCATCTACGAGGTTCCAACCCTCGAGGACCATGTATCCGAGCACACCGACCACGATCACGGCCACGAGATAGAGCGCGAGCCATCCGAAGCTCCGGATCAACGTCGACGTGCGGTCGGGGGTCGGCATCTCAGACGGGCAGGACCCCGTGCTTGCGCCACGGCCGCTCGACCTTCTTGGACGCGGCCGCTTCCAGCCCACGGACGACGACCTTTCTGGTGTCGGCGGGATCGATCACGTCGTCGATGAAGGACCATCCCGCAGCGACGTAAGGAGATATCTGCTCTCGGATCGCCGCCACCATTCCGTTGCGCGCTTCGTTGCGCTCCTCTTCCGGCATCGCTTCGATCTGCTTGCGGAAGATGATGTTGACCGCTCCCTCGGGGCCCATCACGGAGATCTCCGCGGTCGGCCACCCAACGATCACGTCGGGCTCGTAAGCCCGGCCGTTCATGACGTAGTAACCGGCGCCGTACCCCTTGCGAAGCACCACGGTGACCTTGGGAACCGTCGCCTCGGCCACCGCGAACAACATCTTGGCGCCGTGGCGGATGATCCCCTGCTTCTCGACCGCGCTGCCGACCAGGAAGCCGGGACAGTCCATGAGGAAAACGAGCGGGATGTTGAAGGCGTCACAGAGCCACACGAAGCGAGCCGCTTTGTCGGCCGAGTTGACGTCGAGTGCGCCACCGAGGAACTTCGGCTGATTCGCAACGACACCGGCGGGACGACCACCGAAGCGCGCGAACCCGGTGACGAGGTTGCGCGCCCAATCCGGCTTCATCGGGAAGAAGGTCCCGTCGTCCGCGATCGAGGTGATTACCTTGTGCACGTCGTAGGCCTGACGTGGATTCGCCGGCACGATGTCGTAGAGGTCTTCGCACCGCCGATCCGGTGGGTCGCTCGGCTCGATCGCAGGTGGTGGCTCGAGGTTCGAAGGCGGGAAGTACGACAGGTACGACTTGATCGCGGCGATGCAGCTCTCGTCGTCGGGAACCTCGAGATCGGCGACCCCCGAGACCTTGCAGTGGATCTTCGAACCGCCCATGTCCTCGGCGCTTATGTCTTCACCGACCGCCGCCTTGACGAGGTGCGGTCCCGCGAGGGCCATGTTGGACGTGCCCTTCACCATGGGAACGAAATCGGCAAGGCCGGGGATGTATGCGGTGCCGGCGGCACCGGGCCCCATCATCGCGGCGACCTGCGGAACCACGCCGCTCATCACGACCTGTTCGCGGAACAGGTCACCCGTGCGCGCGAACATCGACCCCGTCGCTTCTTGGATGCGCGCACCGGCTGAGTCGATAAGCCACACGAGCGGGATCCGTTCCCGCAGAGCGAGCTCGCGCATGCGGGACGCCTTTACCTCCGTGATCATCCCCATCGACCCGGCCATCACCGTGAAGTCGTAGGCGATCAGGCAGACCTTCCGTCCGTCGATCTCACCGACCCCGGTCACGACGCCGTCGGCGGGAGTGAATTTCCCTTGCATCGCCGGCGATTGCGACTGGTGATGCGCCAAGAGCCCGTACTCGACGAACGTGCCCTCATCGAAAAGGATGTCAACCCGTTCACGAACCGTGAGCTTTCCCTGGTCGTGCTGGCGCGCGACCCGGTCGGGCCCCCCCATGCCGAAGTACTCGTTCTGTTTCGCATGGAGTTGCTCGACGTGGCCCCTCATATCGGGGCCCTCGTAGGAATAGGTGACCTGCGCGCGCTCGTCCGGCGCCGGGTCGGTCATGCGACCACCTCTTTTCCGTTGGGGCCCTTCGCCGGCGCCGTGCGCCGATGCCTTCCCGGGCCTCGCGGCAGCGAGGTTACTGGCAGACTCCGGGGATGTCCCGGCGGAGCCTCGTCATAGCGATCATCGCGTTCATCGTCCTCCGTGGAGTGCTGGTGTGGCTCGCGGTTTCGCCCGAGCGCTACTCGCGTCCCGGATTCCTTCCGGCGAGCGACGTCGGTCTCTACGAGGGTTGGGCGAGTGCGGTACTGCGACAGAATCGCGCCGTTTACACGGATGTTCCGATCGAGTATCCGCCCGGATCGATCCCGTTCATGCTGGCGCCGGAAACCGTCAGCGGGGGCCACCACTACCTCGCTGCCTTCGTAACGATGTCTCTACTTCTCGATATTGCCGGCCTTATCGGAACGATCATCCTGGCTCGTCGCTGGCGGTCGTCCTCCGGGATGTGGATATGGATCGTGGGGGTTGCATTACTCGGGCCGATCACCTACCTGCGTCTCGACATCGTCCCGGCAGTGGCCACGATCTGGGCGATCGAGCGGGCCTCCGTGGGTGATTCGACGACGAGTGGCGGGTGGTTCGGGGTCGGTGCGATCGTCAAGCTCTATCCCGCTCTGCTGATCCCCATCGGGATAGTGACTGCCCGTCGACGGACGGCGTTCGTGGCCGCCGCGGTCGGCGTCGTGGTCGCAGTGCTTCTTCCGCTGGTGATGGATCTCGGAGCCGTCGTCCACGATGTCCTCGGCTATCACTCGGCGCGCGGCATCCAGGTCGAAAGCACATGGGGCGGAGTGTTATTCGTCGCGCAGCGCCTCGGATCGGACGTTGCAGTCGTCTTCAACTACGGGGCTCTGCACTTCGCAGGCGCGCTGGCGAACAAGCTCAAACCCGTTTCCGAGTTGCTCTCCGCCGCCGCGGTGGTCGGCGTTACGACCATCGTGTGGTTTCGTCGGAGCCGCTCCCCGCAGCTGCTCGCAGAAGCCGTGTTCGTTCTCCTGGCCCTAGAGCTGGCTCTCGGCAGTGTGTTCTCACCGCAATACATGGTCTGGATATTGGCCCTTGCCGCGACGGTCGGGTGCATCCCGTCGAGCTCGTTGCGCGGCCTTGCGTGGGTCGTCGTGGCCGCCGCGATCCCCACGCAATCCTTGTTCCCGTTCCTTTATGGGGGCCTGCTACAGGCGGACACATTTCCACTCTCGGTGCTGTTGACCAGGAACCTGGCGATCCTGGTAGTAGGTGTGGTGGGCGCGTGGTTCTTGTGGTCCGGGAGGCCTAGCGACCCTTCCACTGCGGAGTTCGCTTCTCGAGGAACGCCGTGACCCCTTCGATCGTGTCCTCCGATTCGAGGCAAAGGGTCAACATCCCCGCGAGATATTCGACCGACGCGTCGAACCCCATGTCTTCGGCTGCGTAGAAGGAACGTTTACCGAGACGCGCGATCAGGGGACTCTTCGACGCCAGGTTCCCCGTGAGCTCGTCGACCGCGGCGTCGAGATCGTCCCTCGAGACCACGCGATTGACGAAGCCCCATCGCTCCCCCGTTGCCGCGTCGTAGCGAGCCCCCGTCATCATCATCTCGAGTGCGACCTTGCGCGGGAGATCGCGCTGGATCACTGCCGAGATCATGAAGGGCCACAATCCGATGTCGATCTCGGGCGTGCCGAGCCGCGCGTCGTCGACCGCCACGACGAGATCACAAGCGAGCATCAATCCGAACCCGCCTGCGAGCGCGTGCCCGTTGACCCGGGCAACGATGGGCAGCCGCGACGCACGCATCCGGCGGAACAGATCTCCGACCTCGGCCCGCAAGAAATGCTCTCCGACCTTGCCGTCGGCACCGGCCATACCCCCGAGGTCGCCGCCGGCGCAGAACGCGCGGTCCCCGGCCCCCGTGATCACGAGCACCCGGACCTCGTCGTTCGCCTCGGCGTCGTCGAGGCCCGAGATCAAGCCGCGCACCACTTCGGGATTGATCGCGTTGCGTCGCTCGGGCCGGTCGATCGTCAGCCGGGCGACCCCGCCCTGAGCGGCATAGAGAACGGTTTGTTCGTCCGTCACGAACCCGAAGAGCGAAGGATGTCGAGAACCGCACGGGCATCGTCGTCATCGACCGCACGCGGCGGTTCGGTTCGCGTAACCCCCTGCCGGAAGACCTTCTGGAGGTTCTCCTCGGCGCGCTCAAGCGCGTCCTCGGCGGCTCGGAGCTTGATGCGCAGGTCGGTCTCCCGCTCGTTCGCCTCGGCCAGGGACCCCTCGAGCTCGGTAACGCGCAGGCGTGACTGCCGCATCTCGGCCTCGAAAGCGTCGACCTGCGCGGCACGGAGAGCGTCGTCGCGGCCCAGCTGGATGAGCCGGTCCACCACGGCCTTGCCGATCTCGTCGTAGGTGATCCTGGATTGCTTCCGAGCGGTTCGACCCGGAAGCATCTTCTCGGCGTCCTCGAGAGAGATCGCTTCGGTCGAGGCGATGTTGATGATCGTGTCCCGGCCCCGGCGGCCCCGCTGCATGACCTCGATGCGACCCAGCTCCTCGAGGAGCTTTATCGCTTCGGCGCTGCGGACCGAGTTCAGCCCCGCCGTCGTGGCGACCGTGCGTAGCTTGCCCTCGAATACGCCATCGGCCGATTGATCGTCGATGGCGCGCAGCAACCGCGTAGCGAGTTCGTGCAGGTTCGTTCGGGCCATCGCCCTACTTTCTAGGGATGGGGGGAGCTATTGGCTATAGAGAGTCTAACGTCGCCCCATCACTTGATTCATTCGTAGCTTCGATACTCAAACGGTCGGCCAGCCGCCTCACCGCGGTCTCGGGGAATCTGCGATGGCCCCCGAGCGTGATCACGTGAGGGATCTTTCCGTCCTTGGCCCAGCGAGACACGGTCTTTCCCGAAACGCGAAGGATCTTGGCGGCCTCGGCCGTCCTTAGATAGACATCCGTTTCTTCGAACTGGTCGCCCCTGCCGGCCGGTTCCGCCAGAACCACATCGCCTCCTGTCGCGTTCGTCCGTTGCAGGACATATCGACGGGTAAGGGGGCGGAATTGAGTGGCCGTTCAGATCTCGTCGAGAAGCTCGACGATGCGGGCTTTGAGACGGTCGGGACAGACCGTTTTGCCCTTGAGGCGGGTGGTGATGAAGACGAAGTCACGCTGGAGGCCGTAGGCGTCGAGGCAGGGGGCGCATTCCTTGAGATGGACCTCGATCTCGACCCGCTCTTCGGCGTTGAGGACCTCACCGTCGAGGAAGAGATAGGCCCTCTCCAAGACCTCTCTACATCGCTCTTTCATGCCACGGGTCCCCCGTCCCGGCTGCTTGCTCCGTCTACGGCTCCCGAGGGAGGGGACTTGATGATCCCCTTCTCGAGCGCTAGTTCCCACAACCGCTTCTGGAGCGCCTTTCTTCCCCGATGGAGGCGCGACATGACGGTTCCCAGGGGGACGTCCATGATCTCGGCCATCTCGGCGTAGGAGAAATCCTCGAGATCGGACAGGATCACGGCGAGGCGGAACGGCTCCGGGAGGGCGTCGAGCGCCTCGATGATGTCGGAATCCACGATCGAGTCGAGGACCACGCTCTCGGCGCTGCGGGTGAACTCGGGGTCGTGGTTCTTCAGCTCCTGGAAGAGGTCGAAATCCTCGATCTCGTCGGCGCTCACCTTCTTCGGCTCGCGTTGCTTCTTGCGATAGGTGTTGATGTAGGCGTTGGTCAGGATGCGGAAGAGCCACGCCTTGAGGTTGGTTCCTGCCTCGAAGCGATCGAAGGCCCGGTACGCCCGGAGCATCGTCTCCTGCACCAGGTCCTCGGCGTCCTGCGGATTGCGCGTCATCCGGAGCGCACCGGCGTAGAGGGAATCCAGAAGCGGCAGGGCGTCCTGCTGGAACCGCCCTTTCTCTTCGGACGTGAGCTCGGCCTGTCGAGCCTCAGCCATTCGCCTTGCCCCCCGATTGCCGGTCCAAGATCTGTGAATCGAAGCTGAACGTCAGCCGACGCTGCGCCTCGTGACGCTCGAGACCGAGCCCGATCAGATCCTCCATCAACTCTGGGAAAGCCTTACCCGTCGCCTCCCATAGGTAAAAGGCGAAAGAGCCCGGCATCGTGTTTATCTCCATCACCCAGGTCTCGCCGGTGGCCTCGTTCACGAAGCAATCCACGCGGGCGACCCCTTCCGCCCCCACGGCCGCGAACGCCCCCGTCGCGTTCTCCTGGACCTGCTTCGTCAGCTCGTCGGAGATGGGGGCCGGGATCCTCCGGTCGAGCGACGCCATCCCACCCGGGGTCTTGGCCCCCTCGGTGGTGCCCCCGCTCTTCCCGCCGCGCAGGTATTTGTCGTCGAAGCTGAGGAACTCTTGCCACGCGACCGGCTGCTCGCACACCGACACCTGCATCGAACCCGCTCTGCCCAGCACGGAGCAGTTGATCTCGATGCAGCCTTCCATCGACTTTTCGATCAACAGGCGATCGTCGTAATGGCGCGCCACCTCGATGCGCTCGGCAAGCTCGTCTTCGTTCGAAGCCTTGCCGATGCCGACGCTCGAACCGGCCCTCGCAGGTTTCACGAAGACCGGGTAACCGAGCTCGCGACTCACCTGATCGGAGATCCCGCCGCGGTCGACGTCGAAAACCGAGGCGCTCAAGAGACGGACGTGAGGAACGAGCGGCAAACCTGCACCGGCGAACGCCGTCTTCATGAGCTCTTTGTCCATCCCGACCGCCGATGCCGCCACCCCCGAGCCGGTGTAGGGGATGTCCGCCATCTCGAGGAGCCCCTGGAGGGTGCCGTCCTCGCCGTAGGTGCCGTGGATGGCGGGGACCACCACGTCGAGGGCCACCGTCCGCGGCCCCCGCAGGCGGCCGCCCGACACCTGCAGACCACCGAAGCCGGCGACCGGGGGCAGGAATGCCTCTTCTCCTGCCTCTGCCCACCGCTTCTCGCGGTAGACGGCGAGATCGTTCAGACCGGGCCCCGAGAACCAGTGCCCGTCACGATCGATGTAGATCGGGACGACCTCGTGCCGATCGGCCACCGCGGCCATCGCTTGATGAGCCGTCACGATCGAAACGTCGTGTTCGACCGAGCGGCCCCCGAATATGACGCCTACCCGCATGGCCGGAGTGTAACGAGGGGGTGTGTCAGCCCTCGTACTGGTCGGGGAGGTCGTTCTCGAACAGGACGACGTCACCGGGGCCGATCAACGACGGGAGCCGCCGGGTCGCCTCGTCCAGGGTGTCGACCGTCACGACCTCGGCACGACCCCCAGAAGCCCCCGCAACGATCGCATCGCGGTTGACGCGTGCCACCACGATCAGTGCATCGGCAACGCGAGCGGCATGCTCGCCGAAACGCCGGTTCGCCTCGACCTGAAGCTCGCCCAGTTCGATGATCCCTGGGGTCACGACCACGCGCTTCTTCGCCGGCATCCCCTCGAGAACCTCGAGAGCGGCCGCAGCACCTTCCGGGTTCGAGTTGAAGGCGTCGTCGATCACCGTGATCCCGCCGGCTCCATCGATCAGCTGCAACCGGT
>DASSMG010000104.1:0-27516 GCA_035688995.1 Actinomycetota bacterium | reverse complement strand
CGCGATGCATCCGAATGCCGCGCAGCAGGAGCGTCCATCTATCACTTACACGTGCGCGATGCAGAAGGCCACCCGACGATGAACGTCGATGTCTTTGCCGCTGCCCTCGCCGCGATCCGAGAGGCAACCGATGTCGTCGTGCAGTTCACGAGTGGCGGTGCGGTGACCGACATGGAAGAAGCGCGGATCGCTCCGCTCGACCTTCGCCCGGAGATGGCGAGCCTGACCACCGGAACCGTCAATTTCGGGGACGAGGTCTTCTTCAACCCCGTTCCGCTCATCAAGCGCTTCTACCGGCGCATGCGGGATCTCGGCATCGTCCCCGAATTCGAGATCTTCGAGCCGGGCATGATCGCGACCGCGTCTCGCATCGCAGAGGAGACCGGGGACGATCACCACCGGCATTTCGATTTCGTGTTGGGGGTCCCGGGCGCGCTCCCGGCTTCGGAAGCGGCCCTCGACTTCCTCAGCTCGCAACTTCCACCAGGAGCGACGTGGAGCGCCACGGGCATCGGGCGTTCCCACTTCGACGTCGCCCGCCGGGCGATCACTCGAGGGGGGCACGTGAGGACCGGATTCGAGGATGTCCGTTACCTGGATCGGGGGCGGCCGGCGGCGTCGAACGCAGAGCTCGTCATGCGAGTCGTCGAGCTCGCTCGCGAGCAGGGCCGCCCGATCGGTTCACCGGAGAGAACCAGAGCCCTATTCGGGCTTGGCGAACGGCCGCGGTAGCCTCTTCGTATGGCCGAATTCAAGCGTCGCCTGGTCGAACGGATCGCTGAGGACGACTTCCTCGACGGCATCGCCGACCGCTCGCTCGAGGAGCTGCAGAAGCTCCGCGACGAGATCGCCCAGCTCGAGAACGAGGTGTCCTACGAGAGACGCCTCTGCCAGGCCCGGATCGACATCCTGGGGGCCGAGCTGGATCGTCGGGCGGGAGGGGCCGAAGACGACCTCATCGCGCGCCTTCCGCAGATCCTGGCCGACCAGAAAGGCCCCACCGAGAAGCGCTCCGGCGAACAGTCACTTCCGGCGCGCGTTCCGGACGTTGCGCTCCCCCGGGTTACCGAAGCGCCCCGCCGGCGGCTCGAGGAGGCGGTTGGGGGTCAGACACTTGCTCGGCTCCCAACGATGCCCGACGACGAGATCAAGACGAACATCGACTCGCTGAAGACCTACGAGAAGACCCTGTCGGTGAGACGCAAGCGCATCCACGAGGTGCTCGACGAGATCCATGCGGAACTCGTCCGGCGTTACGCAACCGACGAACCGGGAGCGACGGTCACCGGTTAGGCGAGACCCCTAGCGAGTGTGACCGGGCGCTTTGCTGCGCCCGTAAGCGTGTCCGTGCTGTGTCGTCTTCGAGTGGCCCGGAGGCGAGCTCATCCCGTGCGGGGTCGTCGGGTGCGAGGAGGCGGCGGTGTCGTCGCCGTGTTGTCCGTTGCTCCAGTAACCCCACGCATTTCCGTTCGGCACGTGGTCGCGATGACGTGCGTCTCGATGCCGACCGTCCGTGGACCGGTGACGAGCCGCGCGGGGACCACCGTCGGTTCCGTGGTGGCGTCTCCTGTGGGGCTCGTCGAAGACCCGGTCGTTACGGTCCCGCGGTGGGGCAGGAGGAGACGAGGGTTGGGAAACGTGTGCCGCGGTCGATCGATGGATCCGCTTGCCGAGCACGTGGTCGTTCGGACGATCCGGACGGGGCGGTGCGGTGGGGGCGGGGCTGGGCTTGCCGATCGTGATGCTCCGCCCGCTTCCTTTCGGAGCGGTGGCTGCAACCCCCGTGCCCTCGGGTGCCAGCGAATGACGAGCGAGCACCGAATAGCCGACGAGGATGGCCGCGGCCAGAAGGCCGAGACAGATCCCGACGATGATCGATGTGGTCGACGATTCCGGTGAACGGGGCATGTTTCCATGATTCGCCATATCCCCGGATCGCCCTCCCCGCGCAGTGGTTTTTCGACTACTTTCTGTAGTCGTTCTGCCCGTTCTGTCCCTTTTATAACCTGCGGAGCGCGCGTGTGCAACTACGCTTAGTAATCAACTGCTTGCAACTGTTATGCAAGAGTGCTATAAAGCAAGCAGCGCCGTCAGGGGGGAGGTCTCGTGGCTCGGATGAAGTTGGAGGAACTCGGTTCGTTCATCCGTGAACAGCGCCGTGGGGCCCGGTTGTCGCTTCGCAAACTCTCCGATCTGGCGGGTATCTCGAACCCGTACCTATCGCAGATCGAGCGAGGTCTGCGGAAGCCGTCGGCGGAGATCCTTCAAGCGATCGCCAAAGCGCTGCGGATCTCGGCCGAAACGCTCTACGTGCGGGCGGGCATCCTGGAGGAGGACCGCGATCACGATCTGATCGCCGAGATCCTCAAGGACCAATCGATCAGTGAGCGTCAGAAGCAAGCGCTCATCGACCATTACCGGTCGTACGTCGAGGGCAACGATGCCGGTGACAAGCCATCGACGGTGCAGGACGTCCTCAGTTGAGAGAAACCTTTCATCTAGCGCAGTAAGGAGGTGACGAGGATGCCGAAAGCACAAGAATTCGTCTATGCGTTCGTTGGAGCCGGAGATGCCGCGATCGAGAAGGTCACTTCTCTGCGCGATGCGATCGCCGACCGCGACAACGGCTCGAAGATCTACAGCGACTTCGTGACCAGGGGCCGCGCCCTCTCTAAGAAGATCAAGGGCTCGGCGGTGACAAAGCAGGCGCTTGCTCAGACCAAGACCGCCCGCGCCCAGGTCAAAGGAGCCGCAACGAGCGTTGGCAAAGCGGTGCGAGCGAACGCGAAGGCCACACGCAACGCCGCAACCAAAGTAGCGAAAGCGTCGTAACCGTAGAGTCGTAACCACGGAGCCCGCCCGAACGGCGGGCTTCGTCGCGCCTACTGGGAAAGTTTGTCCGACATCGGTCGTTAAGGACTACTGTGACCGCAACGATGGCCCTCGAGGTCTCCCTGGACTGTGATCGAAGGTGTTTCGACCTTCCGCAATGGAAGGACGTCCTGGCGCGAGACCCCGATCGCCACATCTTCGCCACCCCCGAATGGAACCGCGTGTGGTGGGAAGAGTTCGGTGCGGGCAAGGACCTCTTCCTGCTCACCATGCGACGCGATGGGGACCTGGTCGCCGTCGTGCCGCTCTATCGAAAGACGGAAGAAGGTCGCAAGTTGCTGCGATTCCTGGGTGGGGTCGACCTGACCGACTATCTGGGACCGATCTGTTCGATCGACGACCGTTTCGAGGTAGCCGATGCACTCGTGAAATGGCTTGCGGATGACGTCGTCGAATGGGACGTCTTCGACGCGCACAACATGCCCGTCCCGTTCGGCTTCGGCGAGACCCTGGTCGAGCGAGCGGATCATGCAGGGTTCGACGTTTCGGTCGACCAGGAAGACACGTCCGCGGTCCTCCTATTGCCGGGGGACTGGGAGACTTACTTGGAGGGTCTCGACGCCAAGGAGCGGCGCGAGCTCCGCCGGAAGAGGCGGCGTCTCGTTCGCGAGGCGCCCGACGCGGTGCAGCGTCGTGCGACGGAAGAGACCCTTGCGCAGGACCTGAAGGTCTTCGTCGAGATGCATCGAGGCGCGGAAGGGCACAAGGGTCACTTCATGAAACCTGAGATAGCGACCTTCTTCGAACGAGTCGCTTACGCGCTTCTGCCACTCGGATGGCTGCGTCTGGACATCCTCGAGATCGGTGGCCGTCCCGTCGCGTCGACGTTCGGCTTCCAATTGAAGAACACCTTCTATCTGTACAACTCCGCATACGAACCGGACGCGAGCCGCCTATCGCCCGGAGTCGTTCTCGTGTCGAACCTGGTCAAGGAATCGATCGAGAGCGGGCTCAAGACGTTCGATTTCCTGCGTGGGGACGAGCGTTACAAGTACCAGCTCGGGGCCGGAACCGTGCCGCTGAACAACGTGCGCGTGGCCAACAAAGGGCGCTCCTCGTGACCGACCGAAGGATCGAGGCGATCTCCCGCGTCGCCGTCATCGCCTATCACTCGTCTCCCTTGGCGGAGCCGGGGGCCGGGGATTCGGGAGGGATGTCGGTCTACGTTCGTGAGCTGGCGTCGGCTCTTGCTGCACGCGGTGTCGAGACCGACATCTTCACTCGGGCGCATGACGTTACGGACGCACCGGTCGCGATAGGGCCGGGGGTGCGGGTCGTCCCGATCGCGGCGGGACCGCTCGACGCGGTCAAGGACGCGCTGCCGAGCTTCGTCGACGAATTCGCTCGCGGTGTCGTCTCGTTCGCGTCGTCGGAAAGACGGACCTACGACGTCGTGCATTCGCACTACTGGCAATCGGGGATCGTGGGGCGCCGTCTGTCCGTTCGTTGGCGCGTTCCGCTCGTCCACTCGAGCCACACCCTGGGCAAGGTCAAGAATCGCTATCTCGCGCCCGGCGACACTCCCGAGCCCCTCCATCGATTGGTCGGAGAGTCCGAGGTGATCTCGGCCGCCGACGTGATGGTCGCGTCGACGGAAGAGGAGCGCGACGAGTTGATCGGTCTCTACGGCACGCCGATCCAACGCATCAAGACGATCTACCCCGGGGTCGACCACGATCTGTTCGGTCCCGAAGGCCCTTCGGCTAGGGCGGAGCTGGGGGTGGGGGACGCCGCCGTCCTCCTGTACGTGGGCCGGATCCAGCCGCTGAAAGGCATCGAGCTCGCCATCCGGGCGACGAGCCTCATCGGCTCGGAGAGCGGCCGTGAGGCTCATCTCGTGGTCGTGGGAGGCGCCAGCGGGGCGCGAGGCGAGGCAGAGGTCGCCCGTCTCCAGGCGCTCACTTCGGAACTCGGACTCGATCGGCGTGTGACTTTCCTCGGCCCCCGACGCCGAACCGAACTGCCACAGTTGTATCGCGCGGCCGACGCAGTGGTCGTTTGTTCGCATTCGGAATCGTTCGGCTTCGCGGCACTCGAGGCCCACGCCTGCGGAGTCCCGGTGGTCGGAACCGCGGTTGGAGGTTTGTCTCACGTTGTGCGCGACGGCGCGTCGGGGTTCCTCGTCGATACTCGCGACCCGATCGAATTCGCCGCTCGGCTCAACACCCTGCTCGGCGACGACGATCTCCAAAAGAGTTTCGCAGTACAAGCGAAGGCTTCGGCCGCGCGGTTCGACTGGGGTCACACCGCAGACGCAGTGCTCGATCTGTACGAATGCCTTGCTCGCGTCGACGAACCCGAGGCGTGCACGTGCTGAGATTTTTCTTCGCGCTTTAGAAGGAATTCCGCGAGCCTTCTACCTGCACGTTTGTTGACGCGCCGAACGTCTGGACGCTTGACTGAGAGTCGCGGTCGTCGCTATCTTCTCGCAGTTCCTAGAACGTCAATCGTCGCAAGACGCGTCGTTCTGCGAGCACCAGGCCTCAGTAGCGGAAGCTTGTCGAGTCTCGTGTGTGGGGAAGTGCACGAGGATCGCGGGTGGACGTTACTGAGGCCTTTTTAATCCCGGACGACGGCACGCAAGAAGAAGCGAAGGTTCGCGGGTCGTTCGGCGATGCGTCTCATGAAGTACGGATACCAGGCCGACCCAAACGGCACGTACACGCGCACGCGGAAACCGTCGCGCGCGAGTTGGTCCTGTAGCTCCCGGCGGATCCCGTAGAGCATCTGGATCTCGAAGTCTTCCGGCCCGGCCCCCACCGCATGCGCCGCTTGCTTGGCGTGCACGATCAATTGACCATCGTGGGTCGCCAGCGCCGGATCCGTTCCTTTGGTGAAGAGCCAGTCGGTCAGGTACCGGTACTGGGAGTCGATCTCTTTCTTCTTCTGGAAGGCAACCTCGGGCGGCTCCGCGTAGGCGCCTTTGACCAGCCGGATACGCGGGGGAGGGTCTGCGAGCGCCTCGAGGTCGGCCAGCGTTCGGCGAAGGTAAGCCTGGATCGCAAGACGCATGTCGGGGAAGTCGGTGCGGAGGATCCGAAAGACGTCGACGGTGTCGGGGACGAGATCGGACTGCTCCATATCGACCTCGACCCGGGTGCCGATCGCCTGGGCCTCGGCCGCCAGCACGCGCAGGTAGTCGATGCACGAGCCCTTGTCGAAACCGAGACCGAGCTGGGACAGCTTCACGGACACGGTGGTGTCGATGCCCGTGGCTTCGATGCGCTTGATCGCCGCGTGGTACTCCTCGAACGCGGCCGCGGCCCCCGCGGGATCTTTGACCCCTTCGCCCAGGAGGTCGAGGATCCCGCCGATCCCTCGCTGGTTGAGGTCCTTGATGACTCTCACCGCGTCTTCGAGCTCGTCTCCCGCGATGAAGCGCGACACGACGCGACTGGTGAGACGTCCCTGGGTAACGAACCGCTCGACGGACGGCTTCTCCGAGGCCCAGAGCCACGCTTTTCCGATCATTGCGCTATCTAACCAGCGCCGGGGCGGTTGAGGGAGCGCTTTAGAGTGCCGGGATGACGAGACTCGCGGTGCTCGGTGCCGGGAAGATGGGAGAGGCGCTGATCGGAGGACTGATCGCGTCCGGGTGGCGCCGGCCGGACGAGATCACGGTCACCGCCCGCCGCCCCGAGCGTCTGGACGAGCTTCACGAGCGGTATTCCGTCCCCGGCACCCTCGACAACGCCGCCGCTGCAGGCGATGCGGAGATAGTCGTGTTGGCCGTAAAGCCCCAGGACATGGAGGGGTTGCTGGCGTCGATCTCGGACCGGCTCACGTCCGAACAGACCGTCCTGTCGATCGTGGCCGCGATCCCGATCTGGTTCATCGAACGGCGGCTTCCCGACGAGGTTCCGGTCGTCAGGGCGATGCCGAACACCCCCTCGATCGTCCATGAGGGTGTTGCGGGGATAGCAGCCGGCAGGCACGCCAGCGACAAGCATCTGGCGATCGCTTCCGAAGTGCTGACACATGTCGGTCGCGTCGTGGTGGTCCCCGAGTCGTATCTCGATGCGGTCACCGCCATCTCCGGTTCCGGTCCCGCCTACTTCGCACTTCTTGCCGAAGCGATGATCGAAGCCGGGATCCTTCTCGGCTTGTCGCGCGAGATCTCGACCGAGCTTGTCGTTCAAACGATGCTCGGATCGGCCAAGCTCCTGCGCGACGAGCACATGCATCCGGTCGAGTTGCGGGAGATGGTCACCTCTCCCGGCGGCACGACGATCCGTGCGATCCGCGTGCTCGAGCAATCCGGGGTTCGAGCGGCCTTCCTGAATGCGATCCAGGCAGCGATGGAACGCTCGCAAGAGCTCGCGCATGGCGAACCGGAGGCCTGAACCGCCGATAGTCGTTCGCGACGCCACCGACGCAGACATCTCTCCTGCGTTGCGGCTCTTCCAGAGCGTCGCGGCGGAGCGACGCTGGATCGGGAGGGAGCCTCCGGTCGATGAGGACGCGCTGGCTCGTCGGTGGCGCGATCACCTCACGAACGACAACGAGGCCTTCTTCGTTGCGGATGACGCAGGTCGCATCGTCGGGATGGCAACGATGAAGTGGGTGGGGGCTTCGGAACTTGGCATGCTGGTCGCCGATGAATCCCGGGGTCGCGGGATCGGACGCGCGCTGTTGACCGCGTGCCTTCGCTGGGCCCGAGCTGCGAACGTTCATAAGATCGAGCTCAAGGTATGGCCTCACAACGAAGCCGCGATCGCGCTTTACGGACGATTCGGCTTCGAACGGGAGGGTTATCTCAAGCGTCACTACCGGCGCAGTTCCGGCGAGTTGTGGGACTGCGTGGTCATGGGATTGCAGCTTCCGGTGGACGGTGGGCACGACGAAGGTGGCAACTAGGATGCGGCTTTCGAGCCGCGAATGGGGGTAACGACGATGCAGAGGGACTTCGGAAACTTCATCAACGGCGATTGGGTTCCGGCGGCCTCCGGTGAAACGTTCGAATCCAGGAACCCGGCGGATCGAAACGAGGTTCTCGGGACCTTTGCTCGGAGCACGTCCGCGGACGTCGATCGTGCCGTGGAGGCCGCCGTCGCGGCCTATCCGGAATGGATGTTGACACCCGCGCCTCAGCGCGCCGACTACGTCTTGCGCGTCGCGCTCCTTCTCGAAGAGCGGAAAGAAGAGCTCTCGGAAATCATGACCCGCGAGATGGGCAAGACCCTCAAGGAGTCGCGTGCAGACGTGCAGGAAGGGATCGACTTCGCCCATTACATGGCGGGTGAGGGCCGTCGGTTCTTCGGTCAGACCATCCCCGCCGAGTTGCCGAACAAGTTCTATATGACCGTGCGCCACCCGGTCGGCGTCTGCGGCCTCATCACGCCGTGGAACTTCCCGATCGCCATCCCCTTGTGGAAGATCGCACCGGCCATCGTCTCGGGCTGCACGTCGGTGTTCAAGCCGGCCGAAGACACACCGCTGTGTGCGTCGTTGCTCGTGGACATGTTCCGGGAGGTGGGCCTTCCGCCGGGCGTCCTCAACGTCGTCCACGGCTTCGGAGAGGACGCCGGCGCACCACTGGTCGACCATCCCGATGTGCGCGCGATCTCCTTCACGGGGTCGCTCGACGTCGGTCGCATGATCAACGAACGCTGCGCACGCTCCGGCAAGCGTTGTTCTTTGGAGCTGGGGTCGAAGAACGCACTCATCGTGATGCCCGATGCCAACCTGGAACTGGCCGTGGAAGCGTCCGCGTGGGGAGCTTTCGCGACGTCGGGCCAGAGATGCACCGCGACCTCACGCTTGATCGTTCACGACGACGTGCGGTCCGAATTCACCGACCGACTGCTCGATCGCGTGGCAACCATGAAGGTGGGCAATGGGCTCGATCCCGATGTCGAACTAGCTCCGGTCATCAACGAACAACAGAAGAACCGCGTGCTCGAATACGTCGCGGTGGGTCAGCAGGAGGGCGCGAAGCTTCTCGTCGGCGGAGAGGAGTTGTCCGGCGAGGGGCTCGAGAACGGCTACTTCATCGCCCCGACCGTTTTCGACGAGATGTCGCCCGACATGCGCATCGCGCGTGAGGAGATCTTCGGGCCGGTCACGGGGATCATGCCCGTCTCGGGGATCGACGAGGCGATCCAGGTCGCGAACGGAACCGAGTACGGACTTTCCTGCGCCATCTACACGCACGACATCACGAACGTCTTCAAAGCGGTGCAGCAACTCGAGTTCGGTGTCATCTATGCGAACGCTCCGACCATCGGAGCCGAGATCCAGGTTCCGTTCGGCGGTCTGAAGTCGACCGGGAACGGCCACCGAGAAGCAGGCCCCCAGGCGCTCGACGAATTCACCGAATGGAAGACGATCGGCATCGACTTCTCGGGCCGCCTTCAGCGGGCGCAGATGGGAGAAGCGACTCCTGACTGATCCGGAGACGCGCGAGGTTGCGCTCGTCACTGTCGAGGACATCGCGCGGAAATACGACTTCGGTGCCGGTCATCCGCTGCGCCCGGAGCGTGTACTGCTCACCTACGACCTGATCCACCGTCTCGGTCTGACGAGGCTGCCCGGCGTATCCGAGGTTGCGTCCCGTGCAGCCACCGACGGCGAGATCCTGGCTGTGCACGCGCTCGAATTCGTAGAAGCCGTGAAGATGATCGACGCGGGCGCGCTCGACGGACATCGTGGCTACGGCTTCGGGCTCGGAACGCAGGACGACCCGATCTTTCCGGAGATGCATTCCGCGTCCGCGGCCGTATGCGGCGCATCGCTCACCGCCGCGGAACTGGTTGCGGGCGGCACCGTAGGTACGGCCTTCAATCCTGCAGGTGGGTTGCACCATGCCCGCCGCGCCGAAGCCTCGGGCTTCTGCATCTACAACGATCCCGCCGTTGCGATCGCGCGCGTTCTCGAGATGCATCCCGACTGGCGCGTCGCCTACATCGACGTCGACGTTCATCACGGGGACGGCGTCCAATGGATCTTCTACGACGAGCCTCGGGTCCTTACGATCTCGCTGCACCAATCGGGCCGCTTCCTCTATCCCGGGACGGGATTCGAGGACGAGATCGGGTCCGGAGCGGCGACCGGCACGGCGATCAACGTCCCTCTTCCTCCCTTCACCGGGAACGACGATTACCTGTGGGCGCTCGACGAAGTGGTCGGACGTGCGCTGCCCGCGTTCCAAGCAGATCTGCTCGTGACCCAACTAGGTGCCGACACGCACCATCGGGACCCGCTGGCGAATCTTGGATTGACCATGCCCGCCTATCCCGAGATGGCCAGGACCCTGGCGCGAGCGGCCTCCCTGTGCGGGGGCCGATGGGTTGCTACGGGGGGTGGTGGCTACCAGGCCGAAACCGTGGTCCCGAAGGTGTGGACGATCCATTTCGCCGAGATGTGCGGCGCAGCCGAGCGCGTGCCGCCGGAGTGGTTGGAGGACGCGGCCCCCGAAGACGTCTCGCGGCCGTGGCCGGGAGAGGTTCGCTCCTCGGTCGACGGCGTTCTCGATGCGACGGTGCCGCGACTCGAATCGCTCGCCGCGTCGTAGCCTGCCGCGGTGAGCGAATTCCACAAGTACCTCGGCTTCACGATTCCGGCCGGCTTCGGCGTGCTTGCGATCTGGGCGGCGATCGGTCTCATCCGTAACAAGGCGCCTCGCGACGGCTTCTGGACGTTGCTGGGGATCTATCAGGTCGTCATCGCACTGCAGGTCGTGCTCGGCGCCATCCTGTTTCTTACCGGATTGCGTCCCCCGACCGATCCCGTCTGGCTGCACTACGCATACGGGGGCCTTTTCCCTGCCGCCCTGCTCATCGGCGCCCATCGTCTCGCCGCCTCACGTTTCAAGGAGGTGCCGTGGGTCGTGTTCGGCGGTGCCGCCCTGTTGATCTGCGGCTTGACGATCCGAGCTCTGATGACTGGCCTGGGCGCCTAGCCCCACATGAGTGTCGTAGATCTGATCGTCGTTCTACTCGCCGCGTTCGCCGCGTATCGCGGATGGCGTCGTGGTTTCGTCCGTCAGGTATTCGAGTACGGCGGTGGGTTCGCAGGTCTCTTGCTGGGGATATGGCTCGGACCGATCGTCGCGTCGGCGGTGACCGACGGAGGGATCGGCGGCGCACTCGTTTCGCTCGTCATCGTTTTCATAGGACTGTCTCTCGGTCAAGCGATCGGTTTCGTCCTGGGGCATCACGTCGGAACCGCTGCGGCGAACGCGAAGTTGGGACAAGCCGATTCGTTCCTGGGCGCTGCGTTCGGCATCGCGATAACGCTCGTGTCGTTCTGGCTCGTGGGGTCGCTGCTCTTGTCGGGTCCCTCCAAACCCGTTGCCAAGGCTCTCAAGCACTCGAACATCCTGAAGCTGGTCAGCGACGCGTTGCCGCGCCCACCGAACCTGTTCGCCTACATCCAGCACTACCTCAACACTTCTAATTTCCCGCAGGTCTTTGCGGGGTTCCCGCGGTCGGTGGGTCCGCCGGTCAAGTTGCCGTCCGGAGAAGTCGCGCAGAAGGCGGCGAGAGCCGCGCAGGCATCGACGGTTCGGGTCGTGATGCCGGCTTGCGGCGGTCTCCAACTGGGGAGTGGCTGGGTGTCGGCACCCTCGACCGTCGTGACGAACGCGCACGTGGTCGCCGGAGGTTCCGACGTCACCGTTCAGGATTCGGCCGGACGCCACCCCGGACAGGTGGTGCTCTTCGACCCCCGCACGGATATCGCCGTGATCCACGCCGTGGGCCTAGCCGGCCCCCCGCTGCGCTTGGACGACACCGACGAGGATCCCGGCACCCCCGGTGCGACCCTCGGTTATCCGGGTAACGCGAACGGCACGCTGGTCATCCACCGAGCCGCGGTGCAAGACACCTTCGATGCGTCCGGCTACGACATCTACGGACGCGCGGACGTGACGCGTCACATCTACGAGATCCGTTCGATCGTGCGTCAGGGGGATTCGGGGGGACCGTTCGTGCTCCCCAGTGGTGAGGTCGCGGGTGTCGTCTTCGCAGCTTCGACCACGGATGACGACACCGGTTACGTACTGACGGGACGCGAGGTTGCCGATGAGGTCGCGGCGGGCGCCTCGCGCACCGAGGCCGTATCGACCCGCGGGTGTACGAGGTGATGCTTACAGTCTCGTGAAAACTTGCGGCGAGATCCTTCGGTACACCACCAGGTTGCCATTGCGCTCGTCGCGCAGCACGGGACGGAAAACTTTCGGATCCAGCTCCTGGGGCCATCTTTCTGCGCTCGAAACGACGATCAGGGAGAGATCCGAGAACCCGAAGAGAGACCTGGTCAGGCCTCGTATATCGAGACCCGTGTCGGCGTCGACGAGCAGCGTTCCGCCGTCCGCCTCGCCGAGCGGTGCCGTTCCGGCCTCGACATACGACCGCACGTCCCAGTCTGGGTGAACGATCTCCCTATCGGTGAGCGCGATCAGAACGCGGCTCTCGGTCAGGAACCCCGAGGCGACGGTGACTGCATGACTCAAGCGATCCCGGGATGCGTCCGCCCGTTTCGTTGCGCGCCGTTCGTAAGCCGACCGTCGTCCGGGGCGTCGCCCCCGCTCGTTGCTACGTCTCAAGGCATACAAGAGACTCTGACTCACGTATTTCAATGACCTGAGCACGGATATCGAGGATGACTCCTTGGAGTAGCGCGTGCCGATCGGGACTTCGACCACCCGGACGCCGGAGGTCACTGCATCGACTAGGAATTGAGAATCGAAGGCGAAATCATCGGTGTAGGACAGGAAAGGCTGCGAGAGGAGACACTCGCGCGTGTAGGCCCGAAGACCACTGTGCATCTCCGTGAAGCGCGTGCCCATGGCCATGTTCTGCAAGAAAGTGGTGATGCGGTTTCCGACGAATCGATAGAGAGGCATGCCCCCCGCTCTGGGATCACCCAGACCGGCGAACCTCGAACCGAAGGTCATGTCGGCATACCCACCAGTTATAGGGGCCACTAGGAGGGGAACCGCCTTGGGGTCGTACTGGTAGTCCGGGTGAAGCAGAACGACCACATCGGCGCCCGTCCTCAGTGCGGTCGTGTAGCAGGTCTTTTGGTTGGCTCCGTAACCGCGGTTCTCAGGATGAACGTGAACCTCGATACCGAGCCCCCGCGCCAACTCGGCCGTGTTATCGACACTCGCATCGTCGACGAGGATCAATTCGTCTGCAGCACCCGCGGGGATGTCTGCGATCGTTTGCTCCAGCGTCCCTTCAGCCTGGAACGCAGGCATCGTGATGATCACTTTGGGCACGCCGACATCTTACGGACGCCGGGCGCGCTCCCCACTACCGGTGGAAAGTGACGCCCTTCTGCAGGGCAACCAAGATCGAAGCCTTCAACTTGCTGGGCGGCGTGCCTGCGTCCGTCCACCAGCCGGCGAGTACGTCGTGATGAAGCGTGCCTTCTCGCACGTAGATATTCAAAAGGTCCGTTACTTCGTACTCATTACGTTCGGACGGTCGCAAGGTGCGGATGAAGTCGAAGACGCGATCATCGAACATGTAGCAACCCGTCACGACTAAGTCGCTCTTCGGCTCCTGAGGTTTCTCGACGATGTCGACAACTTTGCCCTCGACAACCTCGGCCACGGCGAAGCGCTTAGCGTCCTCGGTTCCGACTTCCTTCAGGAGTACGAAGGCGCCGGTCTGTTGTTCCTCGTAGCGGCGTACGAACGCGCTGATGTCGGTTTGATAGATGTTGTCCCCGAGTATCACGACCACCCGCCCACCGGCAACGAGCTCTTCGGTCTGCAGCAGCGCGTGGCTGATGCCTAGTTCCCCGTCCTGAACGGCGTATCGGATCTCCGCGCCGAGCTCGTGCCCATCGCCGAGCAGCTCGCGGAACTGGTTTATCTCCTTACCGGTCACCACCGTGACGTCGGTGATGCCCGCCTTCACCAATGTCCTGATCGGGAAATAGATCATCGGCTGGTCGAAGACGTCGAGAAGATGTTTGTTGACGACGCGCGTGACGGGATCGAAACGTCGACCCAGCCCACCGGCAAGAACTACACCTTTCACGACTCCCTCCCAAGGTAGGCGTCGACGCTCATTTTCCAGTCACTCATCTGGAGGCCGCGCGCCTCGGCCTTGGAGCATTCCAGAACGGCGCGCAGAGGACGAGGTGCCGTCGGCCCTGACCGGGACGCGATGTATTCCTCCGTCGATATCGGGATGACGCGAACGGAGCTGCCCGTGACCTTGAGCGCGTGTTCCGCTAGTTCCGCCCACGTACAGGGCGGTCCTCCCGCAACATGGAAGATCCCCGACGCTTCCTGTTCGATTAGGTCGAGGATCCCTGTAGCCAGCTCGAATGCTCCGGTCGGCTGACACCACTGGTCATCGACGACTCGCACTTCCGGCCGCGTTCGTGCCGCGGCGATTATCGCCCGGATGAAGTTCGCGCCCTCTCCATAGACGGCCGAGGTCCGCACGACGAGGTTCCGGTTCTCTTCGAGCACGGCCGCCTCGCCGTTCGCTTTGGTGCGCCCGTAGACGGATAAGGGAGACGTCGGTTGAGTTTCGTCGTAGGCGTCGGGCCCCCTCCCGGAGAAGACGAAATTCGTGGAGGGATAGACGGTCGTCGCATGGACTTGTGCAGCCCCCTCGGCAAGGATCCGCGCACCAAGAGTGTTGACCGCCTCCGCCCGCCCCGGTTCCGATTCGGCTCGATCGACGTGTGTATAGGCGGCCGCGTTGATGACGGCGGCGGGCTTCATCACGTCCAGGGCGCTCTTGACGGCACCACCGTCCGTGATGTCCAGGCGTTCTCGCTCCAAGAAGGTGGCATTCGGAGCCAGTGCTCGCAGCGCTCGACCGAGCTGACCTCCGGCGCCCGTGACCAGGATGGCTGGGCCCATGATCAGTTGGCGAGGAGATACCTGCGGAAGACGTCTTCCAGGTAGTCGAGGTGCTCGTCCGTAAGACCGTGGTGCGCCCCGATCAGCAAACCGCCTTCCATGACTCGGTCGGCGATCGGGAAGCTACGGGTTCCGAACAACTCCTTGTAAGCGGGTTGTCGGGTGATATTGCCGGAGAAGATCGGCCGCGTCTGGATGTCGTTCTCCTCGAGGTGACGAGCCAGCGCGTTGCGATCGAGGCCCGGCCGGGCCGTCAGTGGGAAGGCGAGCCAATTGGCCCCGGGTCGTGTCACGGGCAAGATGAATCGATCTTCGTAATCCTTGAAGAAATTCATGAGACGTTCGAAGTTGCGGTCGCGGATCCGTTTGAAGTCTTCGAATCGCCGGAGTTGAGCAAGCCCGAAGGCCGCTTCGACCTCTAGCGGCTGGAAGTTGTAGCCCACATATTCGTAGATGAATCGCTTGTCGTAGGGCAAGCCATCTATCTCTCCGAACCTCCGGTCGAGATCGGATTCCTCGACGACTGGTCGTCCCCACGCGCGTCGACTAGCCGTGCGGGCTGCGATGTCGGAGTCGTTGGTGAGGAGGATCCCGCCGCCGCCGCAGGCCGTGATGATGTGCGACGCGTAGAAGGAGGAAGTCGTGATCGCTGAAATGTCGGCACCGGCGTCCGTGATCGTGTCGCACGAGTCTTCAACGGTGAATACTCGGGGCGCGCTGTTCCAATCCGGGATGTTTCCAAGAAGGTTCGGAACGAACAACACATCCGGCTCCGCTTCGAGCTTTTCGAAATCGATCTGGTAGGTACCCTCCTCGACGTCGACGATCTCGACATCGCGGTCCACCAAGTAAGCGATTGTCGTTGCGAACGTCAGCGCCGGAGTGGCGATCCGTCCACCGGGGAGTTCGTGCGTGCTGAGGAGGTTCGCGGAGCTTCCTGAATTGACCATCACGCCATGTCTCTTGCCGAACAGCGCCGCGATCTCGGATTCGAAGCGCGCGACGAGCGGTCCGATGCCCAGCCAACCCTCGCGGAGAGCGTCGACGACGGCGTTTATCTCGTCGTCGCCGAATGCCTGATGACGAACAGGCGCATAGGGCACTCTCAAGCGGATCTCTCCATGTGTCCTCCCTTAAGGATCGTTGGCCTGGTCGTCTTCGTAGAGTTGCTCGGCTTCGTCGGCAAGTGGTTTCCACCACTCCTCGTTCACTCGGTACCAACGGACCGTGTCCCGTAACGCTTCTTCAAGGCGGACTCGCGGGCCCCAGCCGAGTCCTCTGATCCTCGACGCGTCGATCCAGTAACGGCGATCGTGGTCCGGTCTGTCGTAGGCGGTCGTATAGACGCTATCGATGGCCGCCCCAGCTTCCTCGGCAATGACGTGAGCCACCTGAAGGTTGGTAAGCGCCTCTCCTTCAGGGGCAATGTTGTACACGCCGCCACGTTCGCCGCGTTCGGCCACGATGGCTACTGCGGACACAGCATCGTCGACGAACATCCAGTCACGGACGTACCCGCCGTCACCCCATACCGGCAACCTCAACCCCAGTAAGGCTCTTACGGTCCACCGCGGGATCGCTTTCTCAGGGTGTTGCCACGGACCGAAGCAGTTCGTCGGCCGGACGATCCGGATATCGAGATCGCCCGCGTATGACCGTGCCAAGTCGTCCGCCACCGCCTTGCTTCGAGCGTAGGCACTCGTTGCTCTTCCTTCGCCTGGCTGCTTGTCCTCCTCGGAGAATGGACGCTCGGTGGCCGGTCCATAGACCTCATCGGTGCTCACGTGAACCACTGCTGCACGTCCGTAACCGGCGGCGGCGTCGAACACTCCCCGACTTCCTTCAACGTTCGTGCTGAAGAAGTGCTCGGCGTCGCGCTCTCCGCGGGTGACGTGGGTGGCAGCGGCGAAATGCACGATGACGTCGGGGGAGGCGTCATCGATAACGGATCGCAATCGCCCGTCTCGGACGTCCAAGGTGATCGTGCGAACGCTCGCAGGTGTTCCGCTCAAGCGTCGCTCATCGGCGGCGTATGTCTGTGAATCCACATTCACGACAGCGTCGTGGGACGGGAGTGACCTGATGAAGCTCGACCCGATGAACCCGAGCCCTCCGGTCACCAACCATCGGGTCACGATGCGCTTGCCGAGCCGCTGGAGGCCGGCGTCATCGGTTCCCCCGTCTCGATGTTTCTGCGATAACCGATCAACACGGCCCCCACGAGAGTGATCGGCACGGCACTAAGTCTGAAGAGGTCCTTGGGGTATGCGATACCGAGCGGCCCCAGTGACAACAGAACGAGAGCCGAGAAGAGGTACACGACGTCGAGCAAGTTACGAAGGCGGGCGGCACGGTAGATGCCGAGAAAAACGACCACCACGCACACGGAGAGAAGCGCCACGCTTGCTTGTCCGACCTGACTACTGTCCGCTGTACTGAAACCTTGACCGGCTGCGATCTGCAGGGAGGTGATCCAGCCCACGAGAGGAGCTGTGGTTATCCCTGGGGGGGCCTGCTTGAAAGGCCAAACTCCGAACCGCCCGTGCAGGTAAACGATCCACATCGCGAGGACCACCGGGCCTACCGCGAGCGCCGCTATGCGCGCGCCCAGTTGTCGTCCACGTTCGCCCTTCAGGTAACGGATGGCTTCCCACATCAGCAGCGCGACGGGTACGAATACATAGATCTCCTTCGTGAGGAGCAACGCGGCGCACGACAGCGCGGCGAGCGCCCATCTTCGATTCAGCCATGCGAGCAACACGCATCCCAGCAACATCAACTGCAAGGGCTCGCTCGTATCGACCGTGGCCGAATAGACGACACCCAGATTGAGGGCGAGCGCGAGCCCGCCCCATTCGCTGACCCCGATCCGACGGCAGATGAGGCTTGCGATGGCCGCTCCGACCCCCGCAGCAGCGAGATTGATAAGAAGTAGTGCGATGGGGACGGCTCGATCGTTACCAAGGGTGAAGAGCGCGGCTAGAAGTCCGTAACCTCCATGTTCGTACCGGTAAGCTGCGAGGTCTATCCGCGTGTGTTCCTGCTCGGTGGCGAATGGATCGCGAGCGATCGTGTAGTAGTAAACGCCGTCGTAGTGAGCGTCCTGCGAAACGAACTTGAAGCCTGGATCCGTCCGATAGGCAAGCGGAGCCATCGGCTCGACGTTGCTCATTCGAACCAGAACGGTCGCGTTGTGCGCGCCGAGAGAAAGAGTCGCGATCGCGGCCAATCCGCTGACTAGAACCGCGATCAACGCGCACGCGAGGGAGATGGGTATCGATCGTTGTGACCAGCGCGCGTCCGCCATCGGCATGTTGCGTAAGATGCTCCCATGCCGCCAGACCTTCTGTCTCGCACACGCGCGGCCTTGGAAAACGCCGGAATAACCGGTCTTCATCGATCCCACGAACGGCGCTCGACCATCCAGAAGATCGAGCGACTTATCGCGGGAGATCCCGATGCCCATTTCGGATTGGAGGGGATGAGCGGGCGCGACGCCGAGGAGATCCTCGCGGCGATGGCGTTCTTCACGGGATGTCCCGCCGATCTTTCCGACGTCGACTGTGACGACTTCATCGACCCGGACCTGACGATGGCGGGGATCATGGCGGCGGCAGAGCGACTCGCGCGCGCCGCCGCATCGGGTGAGCGTCTCTTGGTAGCGACGGGACACCCCACGGGGGTCCTCGAGCACCACATCCGGGTGGTCGACGCGTTCGTGTCCACAGGCGGCAAGCTGCTGCGACTCCGCGAGGACGAGCGCCTTCCGATCGGGTCACACGGGCGCTCGCGGGAGGTTCGCTACGTCGGTGGTGTAGGGGTCCTCGCGGATTGGGGCCAATTGCTCCACACGCACAAGCCCGACGCCATGGAGGCATTGCTGGAGGCGGGCGACTGGCCCGATCTCGTCCTGGCCGACCACGGATTCGCGGGGGCGGCTATCCAACGAGGCATCGAAACGATCGCGATCATGGACATCAACGACCACGCGCTGGCCGTCGCCGGCCGGGAACGGGACGGCGTTCTCATCGTCCCGATGGACGACAACCGGCTCCCTGCCTCGTACGAGCCGTCCTGGCGGCTGTTCCAGGCGGTCATCTCCGGCACGACGCCCTAGGAGGCCGGGCGGCGCCGGTCGTATACTCGCTCTTCGTATGAGCGCCTCAGGTGGATCCCAGGCTGTCGACCGGCCACTGGTCGATGCTTTCTTGACCGTGAGCGAGGTCGCGCGCCACCTGAGGGTTTCGAACATGACGGTGTACAGGCTCGTGAACTCCGGGCAAATGCCTGCGGTTCGCGTCGGGCGTGGGTATCGGATCCGAGAAAACGACGTGCGTAGATATCTGGAACAGCGCTACATGGACGCTGGTTAGACCATCCGTCGTGACCGCCCGACGGCGGTCATTTTTCTTATCCGACCCCAGCCCCGTTGGCATGGGGGACTGCAGTGAAGATCGAGTTCGACGACGCTTACGAACCATTACTCGAACGTGCTGGGACCGTCGTATTGCTCGGCTCGATGGGAACCGGCAAGACCAGGTTCGCGGTGGACCTCGTCGAAAAGGCGAGGGCCCGCGGGATGGATCCGGCCATCGTCGATTGCGACATCGACCAATCTACGGTCGGCCCTCCCACGACGGTGGGCCTCAAGCGCATCACCGACGACGTCCCGCTGTCCCAGGAGACGCTCTGGGAGGCCGATGAGCTCGCGTTCGTCGGGGCCCTGAACCCCAGAGGGCACCTGCTCCCGCTGGTGAGCGGCGTGGCCCGCCTCGTTCGGAGGGCCCGGGAATCCGGATGCCGTCTCGTGGTGGTGGACACGACCGGCTTCGTCTCCGGCATCTACGGACAGTGGCTCAACTACTACGTCATGGACGCTGCCTTGCCCGACAGCGTGGTGGGCTTCGAGCGTGGGGGCGAGCTCGAGCCCCTGATCGGGGTGGCGCAGAGGTTCACGCCGGCCGAGGTCCTCGAGCTCGACGTCTCGAATCGGATGAACATCCCCTCGATCGAGGACCGGATGGAGACTCGCGAGAAGCATTTCGCGGCCTATTTCGGAGCCCACGCGTCGCGATGGCGAGTGAAGCCGACCGTGTTCATGCCGACCCTGCCCCCCGATTTCGATCTGTCCCAGCTCGACGGGCTCGTGGTCGGGATGGAGAACGGAGCCGGAACCTGTGTTGGTATAGGGATCCTCGAGTACGACGCCACGGAGTCGATCCTGCGCATGGTGTCCCCCGTGACCGAAGGCGTGCGAGGCTTGCGGCTCGGTTCGGTCAAGATCGACGTCACCGGGCACCAGCGAGGAACGGTGAACCTTCCCGAGCTTTTCGGGTCCGAGTAGCAGCGAACGGAACGGAGTCCTATGCCCTCACTCGTAAAGAAACGCCGCAAGAAGATGCGGAAGAAGAAACACCGCAAGATGCTGAAGAAGACGCGCTGGCAGCGTCGTCAGCAGGGTAAGTAGCTCTACAGAACGGTCGGGACCTGGCCGGCCTCGACCCTCGCCCTGCTGCGTCGCCGCGCCAGGAGCGATCGCCGCTCCTGTGGGTTCAGTCCGCCCCACACTCCGAACCGCTCGTCGGCGGCGAGGGCGAATTCCAGGCAGGTCTGACGCACCTCGCATGCGGCGCAGATGGCTTTCGCTTCGTCGCCCTCGTGCTCGGCGGGAGGGAAGAAGAGGTGTACCGGGACGTCACGGCACGCTCCGCTCTCCTGCCAATCTTCGTTCGACGCCACGACGTTCTCCCGCGAAGGGTGCTGTAGCGCGGCAGTCTACTGCGGGCATACCTGTGTGGGACCAGTGGTGCCGTCGATAGGATGCCGCCGTGCCGAAACGCGACATCGTCTCCTTCCTTTCCGACTACGGCCTCGAGGACGAATTCGTGGGCGTGTGCCACGGAGTGATCCTCGGCATCGCGCCTCACGTGCGCGTCATCGACATCCATCACAACATCCTTCGTCAGGACATCAGGCACGGCGCCGTGGTCTTGCGCCAAACGGCTCCCTTCATCCCCGAATCCGTCCATCTAGCCGTCGTCGATCCGAGCGTCGGTTCCTCGCGTCGCGCCATCGCGCTCGAGACCAAGTGGGGCGAGGTCTTCGTGGGTCCCGATAACGGGCTGCTGCTTCCCGCGGCCACCGTTCGCGGGGGCATCAAAGCCGCGTACGAGCTGACCGATGCGCGCTTCCACCTCACTCCGGTGTCGCGAACCTTCCAGGGCCGAGATGTGTTTGCACCGGTGGCCGCTCACGTTGCGAATGGCTCGTCGATCGCCGATCTGGGACCGTCGATCGACGTGGAGGACCTGGTATCGCTGGAGATCCCGGAAGCCTGGGTGCACGACGACCATCTGCATGCCGAGGTTCTCCAGATCGACCGCTTCGGCAACCTGCAGTTGAACTTCGGCGTGTCGTCGTTGACGGAAGTCGGTTTGAGCGAGGGGACGGTGCTCGAGGTGCGGCTCGAAGGTCACCGCTTGCGGGTCCCGTTCGGCAAGACGTTCGCCGACGTGAAGGCCGGGGAGTTCGTACTGGTCGAGGACTCGTACAAGTCCCTGTCGCTGGCGATCAACAAGGGCGACGCGGCCCAGAAACTCCGCGCCGGAACCGGTTCGACCGTGATCGTGGGGCCCGGGCCCTCCTAGCGCTTTCTCCGGGTCTCAGCTCCGGCACGTTGGGTAGGGTGACCGGATGGGCAAACGCGTTCTGATCACCGGCGTTTCGACGTTCCTCGGGTTGCGACTCGCGAAGCGACTCGAGCACGACGATTCGATCGACCACCTAGTCGGGGTCGATCTCAACGAACCCCCGGTGCCGATCGAGGGTCTCGAATTCATCCGGGTCGACATCCGGAACCCGCTCATCGCGCGCGTCCTCGAAGCGACCAAAGTCGACACGCTCGTTCACACGAACATCGCCTCGAATCCGGCCCGCGCCGGGGGCCGTTCCCAGATGAAAGAGAACAACGTCATCGGCACGATGCAGTTGCTCGCCGCCGCGCAGCGGGCCGAGCGCATCGAGAAGGTGGTTATGAAGTCGTCGAGCGCGATCTACGGCTACGCGCCGGGCGACCCATCCATCCTCCCCGAGGTCCACGCCGGCCGGCACGATCTGTCGGGTTATGCGAAGGACTGCGCCGAAGCGGAGCAGTACGCCAGAGATTTCGGGCGTCGTCGGCGCGATGTTTCGCTGACCATCCTGAGAACTCAGAACGTCCTCGGACCGACGGTCAAGACCAGTTTGGGCCAGTACTTCGCGTTGCCGGTGGTCCCAACCGCGCTCGGGTTCGACCCGAGACTCCAATTCCTTCACGAGCAGGATGCTGTGGAAGCGCTCTACCTCGCGATGACCGAAGACGACGTCTCGGGGATCTTCAACGTCGCGGCAGACGGGGTCGTCTACCTGTCCAAGGCCCTGAGGTTGCTCGGAAAACGGGAACTACCGCTGGTCCTTCCGTTGGGTCAGCTCGCGGCCTCGACGCTGCGACGCTTGAAGCTCGTCGACTTCCCGACCGACCAGCTGAATCTGATCGTTTACGGCCGGGTCGTATCGACCATGCGCGCGAAAGAGCGGCTTGGTTTCTCGCCCGCGTACACGACCGAAGACACGTTGCTCGACTTCCATCTCCACCGCGAGGGCGAGGCGGATCCCGTGCCGAACGATCGACCGGCGTGGGAACGGGAGCTGTTCGAATATCTACGAGGCCGAGAAGCGCAGGGGGTGCGGACATAGTGGCCGACGCCGAGATCATCCGGATCGACGCTCGCGAGCGGGAGGCGGCGGCGCGGGCCCCCAAGGGCCGAACCCGCTGCCGCGCCACGACGAGTTCCGGGCGCCCCTGCCGCAACATGGCCCTGCCCGGCGGCGACTACTGCCGCACCCATACCTCGTCCCGCGCCGGTGAGGTGCCCGCGTCGCAGGTCGAGTCTTTCGGACCGGACGAGATCGCCGGACCGGGTGAAGGAGAAGAGAGCTTCGGCGAGTTCTTGCGCCGCCGACGTTCCGGCAACTACGAGATCGACGACTTCGGCTACGACCCTCATCTCGCCCGCGAGTTCTTGATGCCGCTGATGCGTCCGATCTACGAGAACTACTTCAGGGTCAAGACCCTCGGAGTCGAACGCATCCCCGACACCGGCCCTGCCCTGTTGGTCGCGAATCACTCCGGGACCGTCGCCCTCGATGCGCTCATCGTCCAATACGCGGTCGCATCCGAGCATCCTCAGAAGCGTGTCGTTCGTAACGTCGGAGCCGACCTCGTTTTCCAGTTGCCTTTCGTGGGGCCACTGGCGCGCAAGACCGGGAACGCGGTCGCGTGCGACGAGGATGCCTTCGAGTTGTTGCGCCGCGGCGAGCTCATGGGCGTTTATCCGGAGGGCTACAAGGGTGTCGGAAAGGGCTGGCGCGAGCGTTACAAGCTGCAACGATTCGGCCGGGGTGGCTTCATGGAGATCGCCCTCAGAACGCGGGTTCCGATCATCCCGATCGCGGTCGTGGGGGCCGAAGAGGCGTACCCGATGATCGCCGACGCGAAGTTCATCGCGCGTACGTTCGGCTTCCCCTACTTCCCGATCACGCCGACGTTCCCACTACTCGGCCCCCTCGGCATGATCCCGCTTCCTTCGAAGTGGCTGATCGAATTCGGTGACCCCATCCCCATGGACGACTATCCGGACGACGCGGCAGAGGACGCGATGCTCGTCTTCGATCTTGCCGATCGCGTGCGCGACACGATCCAACAGATGCTGTATCGAAATCTTGCGCGGCGGAAGGGTGTCTTCTTCTAGAGCCCGCGCCAGATCTGCATGGTGCCGAGGAATCCCGCGATCGTTATGGCTACCAACAGGAAGATCAGCGCGATCAGAGTGTTGCGTCTCATCTTTCGAAGCTAACCGTCAGGGGGACGACGTCCGACCAAGGTCGCGACACAGCTCGGTGATGTGACGCTCGAGCTGGTTGAGGCCCTCGATCTTGCCCACGCACATCGCGACGCCGGCTTCTTTCGCTTGCGCTTCGAGGTCCGAGTCGAGGTAGGCGGTGTAAAGCACGATGGCCTGGTTGGGCCGGTCGGCCCTGATGCTGCGCGCGGCCTCGAGCCCGTCGAGACCGGGCATCTTGTAGTCCATGACGATGACGTCGGGCTCTACTACGGGCACGAGGTCGATCGCCTCGTGTCCGGAACCCGCTTGACCGACCACGTCGAAGCCGTCCAGCTCGAGCATCTCCGCGAGCATCTTGCGGACGTGTTCGGTGTCGTCAACAACCAGAACGCGTACGTCCAATGCACCCCTTCCCAGCCCGGGCGATTACCGCTGCGGAAGCTTAGTCAACTTCTGGGTAATCCCTTGGAGATCCTGGAACCCTGGGTCAGCCTGGTCTCGACGAACTCACGGTTCCTTCTCAGTGTGTCTACCAGGTCCGTCGGCCGCGTGACGTAGCGGCGCACGGATAACTCCAGCGATATGGCCCCGCCATAGCCCACCCTCCTCAACTCGTTGAGGAATCGGTCCAGCGGCAGGATGCCCTTTTCCAACTCGAGATGTCCGTCCCGTCCGTCGCCGGCATTGTTCGAAAGATGGATGTGCGTGAGCTTCGGGAGCAGGACCTGCAATACGTCGAGGATGTCCTGGCGGGCGACCGTTACATGAGACGTGTCCATCGCAACGACGTCACAGGCATCTACCAACGCTTGCGGGTCGAGCCATCGATAGGCGCGCAGACGCCGGCCTGCCACCCAGCGGGGATACATCGTCTCGACGGCGATCGTGACCCCGTTCTCCGCAGTGAAGTCTCTGGCCTCGTTCTGGAGCCAGCGGGCGTACTCGCGCTCCCACAGGTAGGGGGGATGGACGATCATCGAGTCGCAACCGAGGGCACGGCACATCTCGGCCCCCCGCCGGATCTTCTCGAGCGGGTCGAGCCCCCACACGGTTTTCGTGACGACGAGGAAGGGCGCGTGCAGTGAGGCGATGCGCATGTTCCGTTCCGATGCCAGCCGGAGGGGGATCTCGGGTTCCTGCGTTCGGGGATCCCTGGTCACCATCAGCTCGATGACCCGGAAGCCCGCTTCGGCGAGCGCGTCCATGGCGGCTTCGAGCTCGAAGGCCCAGAAAGGGCCGGTCGAGCACTGGATCTGAGGGAGCGGTGGGGAGGCCACGGAGCCATCGTCCCATCCCGGAACGGGACGGGCGGCAGGGGCCCCGCGAACGCGCCTCCGGGGGTTACCCGGAGGCGCCGCGGAGCCTTTCAGGGTGGGCCGGCTTGGGGCGGGCTGGGAGGCTCATGCGACGGCCCGGGAAGAGGCCGTTGCGATCCTGACGTCCCATCCTTCCGGCTCCATTTACATGGTTCGGCCTGTGGCGGGCCGACCTTGAGCCGATCAACCAGATACTGGCAATATGATGCATATAGCAAGCACTTGCTTGCTATAGTTTGCAGAGGAACGGCGTAGGGAAGGATGAGGTCATGGACATCGCGGGGCTCTTGAGGGCCACCGCCGAGCGGCTTCCCGACAAGGACGCGCTGGTCGCTGGCGATCCCCACGCCACCGATCCGAAGGTCACGTACGCGCAACTCGACGCCGCCGCGGACGCGGTTGCCGGCATCCTTCAGAAGAAAGGTCTAGCGGCCGGCGACCGGGTCGCTCTCGGCATGCACAACATCCCGGAGTTCGCGATGGCTTACTTCGGCATCTTGCGCGCCGGTGGGATCGTCGTTCCGTTGAACGCCATGTTGTCCGAACCCGAGACCCGCAAGATCCTCGATGACAGCGGCGCCCGCTTCGTGTTCACCGCTCCGCCCTTCGCGGAGATCGTGGCCGCCGCGGCAGGTGGAACTTCGGTCGAAGAGACCTTCTCGACCGAAGACTGGGGTCGTTTAACCGGCACGCACGCAACGCACCCCACTGCGGTCTCGATCGATCCCGAAGACGTGGCGGTGATCGCGTACACCTCGGGAACCACGGCCGAGCCGAAGGGGGCGATGCTGACCCACGGAAACCTGATCGCCAACCTGGAACAGCAGATGGCGATCCCGGGGGCGCACGTCGAGCAGAACGACGTCGTGTTCCTCGCGCTTCCCCTGTTCCACATCTTCGGCTTGAACGTGTCGTTGGGACTTACGGTCATGAGTGGTGCGACCGGCGTGCTGATCGATCGTTTCGAGCCGGTACCCACGCTGCGTGCGATCAGAGATCACCGCGTCACGATCTTGCTCGGCGCGCCGACGATGTATTCCGCATGGGTAAGCGTTCCCGGCGCCGATCAATACGACCTTTCGTCCGTTCGCCTAGCGATCTCCGGTGCGGCGCCTTTGGGTCCCGACGTCCTGCGCGACTTCCGCGATCTGTTCGGCGTCGCGATCTACGAGGGCTACGGCATGACCGAAACTTCTCCAACCCTCGTGTCGAACCGGATGGCCGAGACACCTCGCCCGGGATCGATCGGCAAGGCGCTTCCGAACGTCGAGTTCAAACTCGTCGACGACAACGGCAACACAGTCGAGATGGGTGACCCCGGCGAGATCGTCGTGCGGGGGCCGAACGTGTTCAAGGGCTATTGGCGACGTCCCGAGGAAACCGCTCACGCGTTCCTCGCCGGTGGGTGGTTCCGAACGGGTGATGTCGGTGTTCTCGACGAGGACGGCTATCTCTATCTCGTCGACCGCAAGCGTGACCTCATCATCGTGTCGGGCTTCAACGTCTACCCGGCAGAGGTCGAGGCCGCGCTGCTGCAGAACGACAAGATCGCCGAGGCCGCCGTCGTCGGGGTGACGCATCCGTACACCGGGGAAGCCGTCAAGGCCTTCGTGGTTCTCGAGGACGGTGTGACGGCGACCGAACAAGAGTTGATCGCCGAGTCGCACTCGAGGCTGGCACGGTTCAAGGCTCCGACATCGATCGAGATCGTCGAGGAACTACCGCACCTGCCTACCGGCAAGGTCCTCAAGCGCGCCCTGCGCATCTGATCCGCTCGAGCACATCCGGCCGCAAGATCCGCAATCTCCTGTTCCTGTAGTCGACGATCCCGTCGCGCTTGAAGGATCGAAGCGTCTTGCAGGTGCTCTCACGGCACATCCCGGCCAGTTGCCCGAGGTCCGCTTGGGCCATCGGCATCTCGAACTCGACCACCCCACCGCTGACGCGCCCGAGTATGTCGGCGAGGTCGAGAAGACGTCCTGCCAAGCGGGCGCCGACCTCGCTCGTGGATCGTTCCTGGGTCATCGCGTAAGCCCACCTGAGTCGCGCCGCCATCTGGGTGTGGAAGACGGCCGTTGCGTCCGGATCGGAAGTCACGGCGGACATGAATGCGTCCGCGGCGAAACCCCGGACGACCGTGGGAACGACCGCGACGGCGTCCAGAGGCTGGGGCAGATCGTCCAGAGCGGCGATCTCTCCGGCCGTGTCCCCGGAAACCGCGAGCCCGACTGTTGTCTCGACGCCGCTTCCATCGCGGCCCACGAACTTCAACAGACCTTCTACGACGACGTGGACGCGTGGTTCCCGGTCGCCGGCGAGATAGAGGAATTCGCCCTTTGCGAGCCGGCGAGGAACGCTGCGCTCGAGCAGCCTGGTTCGGGTTCGGGGCTCCAGAGCATCGAGGATCGGATTCTCCAAAGACGACACGCGCGTCACCTCCATCTAGCCGGACCGGGTGAGGCGCGGAAAAGGGACGAGCCGCAGCTCGCCCCTCCTCGACGTCGAAGCTACCCCGCGTGCGCAGCGAAGTCCATAGGAAGTTCTCCACGCGAAGATGCAGTTATGGGCGAGGGACCTAAATGAGCGATCCGAC
>DASSMG010000103.1:0-7195 GCA_035688995.1 Actinomycetota bacterium | reverse complement strand
TGCGCTGAACGTTGTCGAACGTGAGATCGGTCGTGACGCCGCTCGCTTTCTTCGGATAGGCGACCCAGAGACGACCGTTGGGCTCGAGCGCCCTCGCGAGCGTCGGGAAGCGCTTCGTCACCTCGGAGAATCTCGTCGCGAACAACACGATCACGTCGAACGTGCCGCGCGCCTGAGTCTTGACCTCGACGCCGGGAAGGGGGCCCAGAAGGCGCGCCGGGTCCGTAGGCGAGTTGATCAGAGCGACGCGCGCTCCCTCCTTGATGCCGAGCTTCTTCGGGAGCGGGGTCGAGTACTCCTTATGTGGTGGTGCCATCGGTTTTGACCCGCTCAGCGCGCCCCATACGGTTGCTCAGTTACGAAAGTTTGGGGGTTAGCCGTGGAGGGGTTTGCCGGCCAGCTCCAGGAACGTCTCGCCGATCACCTCGGACAGGGTCGGGTGGGGGTGCATGAGCTCGGCGAGCTCGGACGGGTAGGCCTCCCACGACGTGACGAGCTGGGCCTCGGTGATGAGGTCCGACGCACGGGGGCCGATGATGTGCACGCCGACGACCGCGCCGTTCTTCTCCGCCACCGTCTTCACGAAGCCCTGGCCCCCGCCGAGCATGAGCGCCCGGGCGTTCGCCGAGAACGGGTAGCGCTTGGTCTCGACGTCCATACCGAGCTCCTTCGCCTTCTGCTCGGTGAGACCGACGGCCGCGACCTCGGGTTGGCAATAGATGACGTGCGGGACGTTGCGGTAGTCCACGGGGGCCGGGTTCTGGCCGGCGATCTGCTCGGCCACCTTGATCCCCTCGGCGAACGCCGTGTGGGCCAGCTGGGGGTGGGGCGTGTCGGAGTCGCTCACGAACACCGCGTCCCCGATGGCGTAGACGCCGTCGACGCTCGTGTGGAAGCTCGAGTCCACGACGATGTAGCCGCGATCGGTCTTCACCCCGACATCCTCGAGCCCGATGAGCTCGGTGCGCGGGGCGCGGCCGATCGCGACGACCATGCGGTCGGCGGTCAGAACTTCTTTGGTCCCGTCCTTCTCGATCTCGACGTCGATGCCCGTGTCGGTCGGTTTCGCTCCCGTCACGGAGATGCCGAGCTTGAACTTGATGCCGCGCCTCTGCAGCAGCTTCCAGAGTGCCTCGGAGATGTCGCTGTCTTCGGCCGGCGCGATCCGGTCGAGCATCTCGACGACCGTGACCTCCGCCCCCAACGAGCGATAGACGCTCGCGAACTCGAGCCCGATGTAGTTACCGCCGACGATCACGACCGACGAAGGAACGTCGTCCGCGGCCAGCGCGTGCGTCGAGTTGTGCACCTTGTCGCCGTCGGCCTCGATGAAGGGCAGATCGCGCGGGAACGAACCCGGTGCGACGATCAGACCCTTTTCGGCGCTCAGCGTGCGCTCTCCCGAATCGGTCCGTACGGTCACCGTTCGTGCGTCGGTAAGGCGACCTTCGCCCTGGACGAGCTCGATCTTGCGGCGGGTCACGAGGCCGGACAGGCCCTTGTACATGCGTCCGACGACGGATTCCTTGAACGCCTGCACCTTGGCCCAATCGACCTGGGGTTCCTGAACGAGGATCCCGAAGTCTCCGGAGTGACGGATCTCGTCTACGAGGTCGGCGGCGTGGAGCAGCGCCTTGGTCGGGATACAGCCGCGGTGGAGACAGGTGCCGCCCACTTTGTCGCGTTCCACCATCGCGACGGACATGCCGAGCCCGACCGCTCGGAACGCGGCCGAGTAACCGGCGTTGCCGCCGCCGAGGATGACTACATCGAAGGAATCGGATCCCTCTGCCACCGGGACCTCCTAGTTGAGGGTTGTCGAGATGACCGAGCGCCGACGATACAACGCGCTTTTCCCACTCCCGCAGCCGCGCCGATCGGTCGCGGGACGGGGACTCACTTCTGGGGGTCGGCCGCCTCCGTGGGCGCGCCGCAGTGCTTGCAGTACGGCGCGTGCGGCGACAGCAGGCCGCCACACTCGGGACAAGTTGCCGGACGGATGCCGGACCCTGCCTTGCGCGTCACCGCGATCGCGAGCGCTCCGAACGCGATCAACAGAAGAAGGATCACGACCGAGACCGCATCGAAACCGCTCGACAGCCCGGCGAACACTGCCACCGCGATCCCCACTGCGACGATCGCGATCGTGGCCGCCCTCACGCGGTGACCTTGTCGATCCAGTCGAGCACTACATCGACGGCGCGCGGGTCGCGCCGCAATTGGTGGGCCGCGCCCTCGAGGATGTGGACCTCGGCCCGCGGCGCGGCGCGGCGGATCTCTTCGGCGTGAGAAACGGGCACGACGTCGTCCGCGGTTCCATGCAGAACCAGGAGCGGGACATCGATCGCCGAGACCGCATCGACCGTGACCACCGAGTCGAACTCGCGTGCCCACTCGCTCGGATCGTCGAGCACCTCGGGCGCCAGAGGCATCCCGGCTTCGGTGGTGATGCGGGCCATGCCGGCCTCCGGGTGAGCCGCGAACGAGACCCAGTGGGCCGGCGCGGCGAGCAATGCGACACCGTCGAGTGCAACGCCCCGGCCCGCCGCTACCGCGGACACCGCGCCGCCGGCCGACGACCCCACGAGGAGAACGGGCACGTCGGATGCGATCTCGCGAGCAGCGGCGACGATCGCCGCCGCGTCGCGCACCCATCCTTCGATCGAGAAGTACCCGCCCGAACCACGAACGCCACGCATATCGACCCACAGCGCACTGGACCCGCGCTCCGCGATGGCCCGGGCGAAACCCGGGTAACCCGCATCGGTCGGGTCCGGCGGGGCGACGCTCGGGATGCCGTGCAGTAAGGCGACGACGGCGCGGGGATCCTCGACCTCTTCGGTCCCGCCCACCAGCGTGTTGCCGTCGCTTTCGATCGCGAGTGCGTTCGTCACCGCACGATCATCCCGCGGGGATCAGGTGAACAGCGACGTCACGTAAAGGGTCGCGAGGCCCACGAGGAAACCGGCGGCCCCGATCCCCGATGTCAGGCCCGCCTCTTTCGGGAGCGATCTGCCTATCGCCCAGATGACCTGTGCGATGGCTCCCGCCGCGATCCCGAACGCGAAGGCGGCGAACGCGGGAAGGAACGCGAACCCGCCGATCCAGGCGCCGGCGATCGTGGGGGCCCCGGCGACGATGCCCAGGAGCACGAAATGCCACAGCGACGGGCGCCGCTCGTCGCGACCGAGGGGAGCGACGATGGCGAGACCTTCGGTCGTGTTGTGAAGGGCGAATCCGAGGACGAGGAAACCGCCCAGCGCCACTTCACCCGCCGCGACGGCCGCGCCGACTGCCAATCCTTCGCCGAGGTTGTGCAATCCGATACCGGCGGCAACCAGATACGCGAGCGTCAACCCCGCGAGCGACGAGCCCCGGCGTCGCGCCAGACGCCCGCCCAGGACCAGCAATCCCAGCACCGACGCGAGCACGCCGACCGCGAACAGGACGATGCCGTTGAGCACCGCGGGAACGTCACCGGCGAGCTCGAGGCCCTCGGCGACGGTGTCCACGAGGAGGAAGCTCAACAGACCGAGGGTGAACGCGAGGAAGAACCCGAGCCATGCGGGCGAGGCGCGCCGCAGGGCCGGGAACCACAGGAGCCCGATGGCGATCGGGATCACCCCGATGTAAAGGCCGAGCAACCCGTAGATGAGGAACGTCTTGCCGGTGGTCTCGGGCGTTTCGGCCGCCACCGGGATCTCGTGCGTGATCGTCAGGCCGGTCGAGGTCACGATGCCGATGTCGAGCGGCAGTCCTTCCTCCCATGGGTACGAGACGACGACGTTCGTCGATCGAAGCCGCTCGAGCGATCTATCGCCGACGGTGAAGTTCCAGTACGAGTCGTTGACGATCACCTGCGAGATCGTCACCGGATCGACACCGTCGTTCCGCACGTGCATCTCGATCGAACCGGGATGGAGAACCGTTCTCTCGAACGCGAGCGACTCGACCGGCGGGGTCGACCGCAATCCACCGATCGGGTCGAGACCGAGGAAGACCGCGACCATCACGGCGATCAACACCAGGGGCGCCAGCGCGCCGAGCCAGCGCGGCATGCGGGAGGTGGTGGCGGTCGCCATCAGACGACTTCGAACGCGCTCAGCCAGCCGAGCTGCACGAACTCGGTCTGGTGCGCGTGGAACATGAAGTGGCCGCGCTCCGGATATGTGAACTCGATCATGTGACGCTCGGCCTGTCCCATCGAGATCGTGTCGGTGTACTCGTGCGGGGTAAGGGATGTACCGGTCCGATAGAGGTTGAAGAAGTTCGCGTGGATGTGGATCGAGTTGAGCGGATCGAACTCGGTCACGTTGATGACGTGTGCCCGCTGCAACCGGTCCTTGTCGATCTTGATCGGGTCGATCATGTAGGCGAACGCAACGGTGTTGACCGCGTAAACCTCGTTGGATCGATCGAAGTTCGTGTCGAAAGCATTCATCACCATCACCATCTCGTTGGCGTCGGGGCGACCTTTCTTGGGATCGACGATGAACGCTCCGTAGAGACCGCGGTGGATGTGTTGCTCGAGCGGCACCGAGTGACAGTGGTAGAGGTGCGTGCCGAATGGGCCCGCGATGAAGTCGTAGATGTACGAACCACCGCCCGCGACCTCGCCGGCTCCGGGAACACCGTCCATCACCGCCGAGTGGATCCCGTGGAAGTGGATCGTGTGGTTGTGCGCGGTCTTGTTCGTGAACGTGATGCGGATGCGGTCGCCTTCCGTCGCGCGGATCGTCGGCCCCGGAACGCGCCCGTTGTACGTCCACGCGGGGAAGAACACGCCGGGCGCCACCTCGATGCTCTTCTCGACGGCTTCGATCTGGTACTCGCGCACCGTCCGTCCCGAACGATCCTTCGATGCATGGCCGCCGTCGAAGTCCGTGAGGATCGCGTGCGGATCGAACCCGTTGCGCGCGTTGTCGACCGAGCCCATCGCGCCCATGCCACTGTGACCCATGTGCATGTCGTGCATCGACGGCATGCCGGGCGTCGAGGACGCGGCCACGAGATCGCGCCCGCCGATCACGGCGGCACCGGATAGGGCCCCCGCGAGGCCGGCCCGCTTCAGGAAGCGGCGGCGGTCTATGCCACCCATACGGCCTCCGCGAGGTCTTTGGACAGGGCATGGACCTCGTCGGGCACGTCCTCGACCCGCACGAACAGGGGGCCCGCCAGCGGACCGCGCCCGACGATCGCGACCATCGCTCCCGGTTTGATCCCGGCCGAAGCGAGGAACCGGAGCGCGGCGGCCTCGTGGTCCGACACACGTTGAACGGACACGACCTCGCCCTCGGCCAGATCCCACAACCGCCGAGCCGACAGACGCGGCAGGCGCCCGTCCTTGGAGGGGATCGGGTGCCCGTGGGGATCGGCCTCGGGCTCGCCGAGCAGAGCCGCGATGCGATCCTCGAGGTCTTCGGACAGGACGTGCTCGAGGACCTCGGCCTCGTCGTGCACTCGGTCCCAGGGGACCCCGAGCGCCTCGGCCAGATAGGTCTCCAGCAGGCGGTGGTGGCGGATCACCTCGAGCGCGACCTTTCGCCCCGCCGGGGTCAGCGTCGCCCCCCGATAGGGCTCGTGGTCCAACAGCCCCAGCGAGGCGAGCCGCTTGAGCATGTTGGTCGCCGATGCCGGTGACACCCCGAGCCGCTCGGCGAGCTCCTGGGTCGCGACCGGAGCCCCCCGGTCCCACTCGAGGAGCTGCATGGTTTTCAGGTAGTCCTGCACCGCTGCAGTGTGATTCGGCATATCCGTAATTTAGCCCAGGCTAAAACACCGCTCAACCACCGGCGGTTCTAGGCTCAGGGGATGGACCGGACGGCTCCGGCGGCGCAACGCACCGCCGCCACCGCGGTCACGATCACCGTGGCGCTGGCCGGGGCGAAGATCGTGCTGTGGCTCGTGACGGGGAGCCTCGCGGTCCTCTCGCAGACGCTCGACTCGATCCTCGACATCGTTGCCCTCGGACTCCTTTATGTAGGGATCCGGATCGCGGCGAAGCCGGCCGACACGACCCATCACTACGGACACACGAAGGCCGAGCACCTGGTGGTCTTCGTGCAGACGATCTTCCTCGGCTTGATCGTCGTGTGGGTGGGCGCCGGCGCCGTGATGCGCCTGGGCGAGACATCGAGTGACGTCCATGCCCCCTGGTACGCGTTCGCGTTGATGGGCGTGTCCGCGGTCATCGATGCGATCCGCGTGCGCACGCTCATGAGCGCCGCCCGAGCGCAGCGCTCCGACGCGTTGCTCGCCGGCGCGCTCAACCTGTTCTCCGACGTCGGGACCGCGGTGGTAACGATCGTCAGCCTCGCGTTCGTGCGCGCGGGCATCGAGTCCGCCGACGCTGTCGGTGCATTGATCGTGGCGGTCGTCGTGGCGGTCGCGGCGTTTCGGCTCGGGAAGGTGGCGGTGGACGCGTTGATGGATCGCGCGCCCGAGGCTCCGGTTGCTGCGATCGCGGACGCCGCAGGTCGCGCCGCAGGTGTCGCCGAGACGCGACGGGTCAGGGTTCGCGGTGCAGGCGACCGGATCTTCGCCGACGTCACCGTTGCAGCGGGACGAACGACATCACTCGAACGTGCGCACGACATCGCCGAAGAGGTCGAAACGGAGATCACGCGCGACTTCCCCGGTGCCGACGTCGTGGTGCACGTCGAACCGACCTCCGAGACGACGGGTCTGGTCGAGCGGGTGCAGGCGGCGGCGAGCAGAACGCCCGGGGTCCACGAGGTCCACAACGTGCTCGTGCACGCGTTCGACGAAGGTGGACGTTCCAAGCTGCACGTCACCCTTCATGCCAAGGTCCGCGCGAACGTTCCGCTCGAAGAGGCTCATCGAGTCTCGGATGCGATCGAGGCCGCGGTATCCGACGAACTGGGCCCGGACGTCCGCGTGGATTCACATATCGAGCCGATGCGTTCGACGTCCCCGGCGGTCGATGTGACCTCGTCTCGGCCGGAGCTCGTCGAATCGATCCGTGCGATCGCGCTCGAGGAACCCGACGTTCTCAACTGTCACGAGGTGCTGCTCTCTTCGTCGGGCCACGAGGTCTCGGTGACGGCTCACGTCGGGGGACGCGCCGACCTCCCGCTGGAGCGGATCCACGACGCGTCGGAACGCATCGAGAAATCGATCCGTAGTGCCCACCCCGACATCGGTGCCGTGACGATCCACTTCGAGCCCGTCTAGG
>DASSMG010000102.1:0-4429 GCA_035688995.1 Actinomycetota bacterium | reverse complement strand
TCATCGACCACCGAGATCGCCGAAGCGATCCGGGTAGGTCCCGGAACTATGCCGCGCTTCGGTTCCGATTCTCTCGACGACTCTCAGATGAACGACGTCGTTGCTTACGTCGACTACCTCCAGGATTCGGCCGATCCGGGTGGCTTCTCCCTCGGGCGAGTCGGGCCAGTCACGGAGGGGCTGGTCGGATGGGTCCTCGGCCTGGGACTGCTGATCGTCGTCATCAGATGGATAGGGACGAAAGCCGATGAGTAGGAAACCGTCGCGGACGATCGCGTTCGCGTTCACCATCAGCGCTGTGGCATCCATCGGGCTGATGGTCACCTACATCTTGGGTGGCCAGGTGCAGGTCGAGGGCGCGCTCATTGGTGTTGCGCTGGGCGGCATCGCGTTCGGTCTCATCGTGTGGGGCAAGGACCTGATGCCGGCAGGACACTTCGTCCAGGAACGCGAACCGCACCCCTCCCCGGAAGACGAGCGTGCCGCTCTCGCGGACGATTTCTCAACGAGCAGCGAAGGGATCGAACGGCGGCGCTTCCTCGGCCGGATGCTCGGGCTCGCGGCGGGGAGCCTCGGCATCGCGGCGCTCTTCCCGATCCGGTCCCTGGGCCAAGCACCGAAAGATGACCTGTTCCATACCGCCTGGGAGGAGGGGATGCCCCTCGTGACGCGCGACGGAGCTCCGGTACGCGCCGACGCTCTCGAGGTCGGCGGGATCCTCACCGTCTATCCCCAGGTCGATCCCGGCTCGGCCGACGGACAGGCCGTGCTCATCAGGGCCGAGCCCGACGACCTCGATCTCGGGGACCGCACCTCGTGGGCCCCCGACGGCTACGTCGCTTATTCGAAGATCTGCACGCACGCGGGCTGCCCGGTGGGCCTGTACGAGCCCGAGACGCGCGAGCTGTTCTGTCCCTGTCACCAGTCGATCTTCGATGTGGCCCGGCGCGCCGACCCGATCGGGGGCCCCGCCGCCAGACCTCTCCCGCAACTCCCGCTGGCGGTCGATGCCGGCGGCTATCTCGTAGCGATGGGTGACTTCTCCGACCCCGTCGGGCCCGGCTTCTGGAATCGAGACCGATGATCAGGCGATTCGTTCGCTGGATCGACGACCGGCTCGGCGCCTCGAGCTTCACCCGCTCCGCGCTCAACAAGGTCTTTCCCGACCACTGGTCCTTCATGTTGGGCGAGATCGCGATGTACGCCTTCCTCATCCTCGTCTTGACCGGCATCTTCCTGAGCTTCTTCTTCGACCCTTCGTCGCGAGAGACGGTCTACAACGGTGCTTTCGCGCCGCTCCACGGCGTCACCATGTCGGAGGCGTACCGGTCCGTCGTCGAGCTGAGCTTCGACGTGCGGGCGGGGTTGGTGATGCGTCAGATCCACCACTGGGCCGCGATCGTGTTCATCGCGGCGATCACCGTGCATCTCTGCCGGGTGTTCTTCACCGGAGCGTTCCGCAGGCCGCGGGAGATCAACTGGGTCATCGGGATCACGTTGTTGGTGCTCGCGATGTTCAACGGATTCACCGGTTACTCGCTGCCCGACGACCTTCTGTCGGGCACGGGGCTGCGGATCGCCTATTCGATCGCGTTGTCGATACCCGTCGTGGGAACGTGGATCGCGTTCCTCGTCTTCGGCGGCGAGTTCCCCGCCGACCAGATCATCGGACGGCTCGAGATCATCCACATCATGCTGATCCCCGGGATCATCTTTGCGCTGCTCGGCGCACACCTCGCGATCGTGTGGCGCCAGAAACACACGCAGTTCCCCGGACCGGGCCGGACGGAGACGAACGTCGTCGGCTCGAAGCTCTATCCGACCTACATGGCGAAGTCTCTTGGGTTGTTCGCCGCGGTCTTCGCCGTGCTCGCGCTCCTCGGTGGTTTCGCGCAGATCAACCCCGTCTGGCTGTACGGGCCGTTCGAGCCCGCGTCGGTCGCGTCGCCGGCCCAACCGGACTGGTGGCTGGGATGGGTCGAGGGCGCATTGCGCGTCTTCCCACCGTGGGAGGTGCGTCTCTGGGGCTTCGAGATCCCGAATCCCTTCTTCCCCGCGGTACTGCTCCCCGGAGTCACGTTCCTGTTGCTCTATCTGTGGCCCTGGATCGAACGTCGTCGCACGAAAGACGAGGCCGCGCACGAGCTGCTCGACCGTCCCCGCGACCGTCCCGTCCGGACCGCGCTCGGAGCGGTAACGCTCGCCTTCTACGGCGTGCTCTTCTTCGCCGCCAGCAACGACCTGATCGCGAAGACGTTCGCGGTCTCCGTGACGAAGATCACCTGGGCGTTCCGCATCGCCCTGATCGTCGTGCCTACGGTGATCGGCTGGTTCACCTATCGGCTCTGTAAGGCGACGACGCGCACCGAAGCCGAGGACGTCTTCCACGTGCCGCTCAAGGCCGTGCTGGAGAAGCCGCGATGACTCCCGATTTCGAGATCTGGCGAGACCCCGACGGCTTGTGGCGATGGCGCTACGTGGAGAAACGCGACGACTCCGACGACCTCGTCCTCGAGAGCAACGAGGCGTATCTCGACCAGGAAGAGGCGCTTGCCGCGGCCCGGACCGCATATCCCGACGTGCTGCCAGAGGTCCCGGCGTCGTTCGCTCGGTCCACGAAGGGGAAGTGGCCCGGGCGGCGCGACGACGCGACGCGACCCCCGGCACCGTTCGTGGTCTTCGCTCTCTATCTCGTGTGGCGAGCCTGGAAGGGACGCGCCCGAGGCAACAACTAGCCGAGGCGGTCGCGCTCGACGGGTAGTGGCTACCATTCGATGGTGAGCGAACCCACGTTCCACGACGTCTCGGACGTTCGAGCGCGGCTCGAGGGGGCCGGTTACCTGTCCGACGAGACGATCGCGACCGTCGTCCTTCTCGCCCAGCGACTGGGCAAACCCCTCCTCGTCGAGGGACCGGCCGGGGTGGGAAAGACGGAGCTCGCGAAAGCCGTCGGTCGCGCCTTGTCTCTGCCTCTCGTCCGTCTCCAGTGCTACGAGGGTGTCGACGAGACCAAGGCGCTCTACGAGTGGAACTACAAGAAACAGCTGCTGCGGATCCAGGCCGGCCAGAACGCGTCGTGGGACGAACTCCAGGACGACATCTTCGGCGAGGACTTCCTCCTAGAAAGACCGGTTCTAAAGGCGATCCGCTCGGCCGATCCCGTCGTGCTCCTGATCGACGAGATCGACAAACTCGACTTCGAGGCCGAAGCGCTTCTGCTCGAAGTCTTGTCCGAATGGCAGATAACGATCCCGGAGATGGGCACGATCGCGGCGAAGAATCAGCCGTTCGTGGTGCTGACTTCCAACAACGAGCGTGAGCTGACCGAGGCTCTCAAGCGCCGTTGTCTCTACCTCTACATCGATTACCCAACCGCGGAGCGCGAGAAGGCGATCGTCACGGCCCGGGTGCCGGATCTCGATGCCGCGCTCGTCGACCAAGCCGTACGTCTCGTCGAGAGCATCCGCGATCTCGAGCTGAAGAAGGCACCGTCGATCGCCGAGACGCTGGACTGGGCACGCACCTTGCTGCAGCTCAGCGTCACGGAGCTCGACGAGACCATCGTGACGTCGACGCTGCCGGTGCTCTTGAAGTATCAGTCCGACATCGCGAAGGCGCGGGACCACATCCGCATCGCCGGTTCCTGAGAAGCCACGGTGCTCGATCGCTTCCTCGAGTTCTCCGATGCCCTTAGGTCCGCCGGCGTGCCGGTTTCGACCTCGGAGCAAACCGATGCGATCACCGCGATCCGCCACGTCGACCCGTCACACCGAGGATCTTTCAAGGCCGCCGTCGCCGCCGCGATGATCAAGTCGGAGTCGCACCGGCCCCAGTTCGACGCACTGTTCGATCTCTACTTCGGAACCGTCCCAAGCGAGGCCCCGCACCACCAGCCCGACGACACCGGCAGAGATCGCAACGAGTTGGTTCGGGATCTCGTCGACGCGCTGTTTGCGGGAGATGCAGTCGCGCTCGGGGAGTTGGCTCGCGAGGCCGTGGCGCGTTTCGGTCGTTTGCAGAACTCGCCCTCGGGCGATTGGTACTCCAACTACCAGGTCATGCGGGCCCTCGACCTCGACTCGATCGCAGACCTGCTGGAGGCGACGCTCGAGGAAGCGGACCTGTCCCCGCTCGAGGAACGACTGGCGAGGGACGAATTCGCCCGCCGTGTCGCAGAGTTTCGAGCGATGGCGCTCGCCGACACCCGCCGCAGAGTGGCGGCACAACGCGGCCCGGCAGCCGTCGCCCGTTACGCCGTGAACCCGGTGCTCGAGGAGTTGCCGTTCCTCAGTGCCACGGCCGACCTCACCGAGATGCGCAAGGCGATCAGACCCCTGGCCCGCAAACTCGCGGTCCGGGTCGCCATGAAGCGGCGGCGGAGCACCCGCGGGACGCTCGACATCCGCCGCACCGTTCGCCACGCGATGTC
>DASSMG010000101.1:0-10219 GCA_035688995.1 Actinomycetota bacterium | reverse complement strand
CCGACCAGCCACTCGGGCAAAGACTCCACGCGCGACATCGCTTCGAAGACGGTCTCCGCCGGAGCGTCGATCGTCACCGAGGCCCGTTCCTCGATCATCCAAGCCACCCTCGCAGGCCCACGTGACGGAATCGTTACGATTTGCCGCCCCGGACTCAATGCCGTTGCGGGAATTGGTCATTCCGGCCTAGTCACCGTTACGGGAAAGCCGATCCGAGAGATCCCGTTGCGATTTTCGGGACACCAGGTCAGAGTCGGGCGGTGGCTAAGGTCGAAGTGGAGCTGCTCGGCGCCCCGGTGGCGAGGGTGGACGGGCGCGCCATAGAGGTCGATACCCGCAAGGCGCTGGCGCTGCTCGCCTACCTCGGGCTGCACGACAGACCCCAGAGTCGCGACCACGTGGCCGGGGTCCTGTGGCCCGATTACGACCAGGACCGGGCTCGCGCCGCGCTCAGGCGGACCCTCTCGACCCTGAAGGCGGCGCTCGGCGAGGGGTGTCTCAGCGCCGACCGATCGCTGCTGGCACTACGACCGGACGCGATCGACATCGACGTCGCCACGTTCCGAGCGGCCGTTTCACGCGCTCGCTCGACCGACGATCCCGCCGTACAGGCGGCCGAGCTCGGGACTGCCGTCGAGCTGTACCGCGGCGATTTCCTCGAGGGTTTCTCGCTGCGAGATTCGGACGTTTTCGAGGAATGGCAGTTCCGCGTCGCCGAAGAGCTCCGTCGTGAGCTAACCGACTCACTCGACCGTCTCGTCGACCTTCTCGCCCGCGACAACCGGCTCGACGATGCGATCGACATCGGTCGCAGGCGTCTCGGTCTCGATGAGCTGAACGAGCCGACGCATCGATCGCTGATGGAATTGAGCGCGCGCAAGGGCGACCGGGCCAGGGCCGTACGTCAGTACCGCGACTGTGTGACGGTGCTCGATCGCGAGCTCGGGGTGGCGCCGCTGGCCGAAACAACCGCGCTGTACGAAGCGATAATCGGAGGGCAGGTCGAACCGGACCCGAGGCCGGTGACGGTCCCTGCCCCGCTCGCCGAAACTTCGGAGCTCCCACTGGCAGGGCGCGACGAGGAGCTGGCGTTGATGCTCCGCAACTACTCGTCAACCGCGGACCGACCCACCGTGGTGACGATCGAAGGCGAAGCGGGCATCGGAAAGACGCGGTTGATCGACGAGTTCGTTCGAAGGACCGAGCCCCACGCGCTCCGAGCGCGCGGCTATCAGGGTGAGACGGGGGTCGAGTACGGCGTGATCGCACAGGCGATCGAGGCGCTCGCCGTGCCCGAGGAGATCGCCGCACTTCCCGAGCGGACGCGCACCGACCTCGCGCATCTCGTACCCGGGTTCGCAACCACGCCGATCGCTCCGTCACGCGACCGCATCACCGCCGCCAGATTGTTCGAGGCGATCAGGGACCTCCTGACGCCCGGGTCGCAGGAACGGCGGCTCGTGGTGATCGACGACGCCCAGTGGAGCGATTCCGCCTCGCTCGACGTCCTTGGTTACGTGCTGCGGCGGACCGAGGAGCCTTTATGTCTCGTGATCGCGTGGCGATCCGAAGAGGTCCACGACGATCTTCGCCTCAAGCGCCTCCTGAAGGGCGCCGACCGCGGCACTCACCTGCACATCGTTCTCGACCGGCTCGACGAGCGTTCCGTCGCCGAGATCGTCGAACGTCGTTTCCCGCACGACTCGGAGGGCCCGACGCTGGCACGGCGGCTCACGGAGGAAACCGAGGGCCTTCCGTTCTTCATCAACGAGTACCTCTCGCTCGGAGCGATGCAAGGAACGACAGAGCTCCCGAGGACCATCCGCGATCTCTTGCACGGCCGGCTCGAGCTGGCGAGTGACATCGCCCGTCAGATCCTCGGGACCGCGGCCGTCATCGATCGTTCCTTCGATTTCGAAACGCTGCATCGAGCGTCGGGACGCACCGAGCTCGAGACGGTGGACGCCATCGACGAATTGTTGGGGGTCGGCTGCATCCGAAGCATCGCCGAGACGTCCGATCTATTCGAGTTCTCACACGACAAGCTACGGGTCGTCGTCCTCGAAGACATGAGTCCCATCCGCCGGCGCGTCCTCCATCGGCGGATCGCCGACACGATCAGCGAAGCGGGGAACCGTAACGGCTCACTCGATGCGGTAGCCGCCTCCGCGGCACGCCACTACCGAGAAGCCGGTGACCTTCGGCAGGCAGCGACCCTCTATCGCAGGGCCGGAGAGCACGCGGTTCAAGTGTTCGCCCACAGCGAGGCAGTTGCACACCTCGAAGCCGCACTCGCGTGCGGAAGCGACGACTCCGCATATCTGCTCGAGCTCTTGGGCGACGTCCACATTCTGATGGGCGATTACTCGGCGGCCCGCACGCGCTACGAGACCGCCGTCGCAGCGATAGAAGCGGGCCCGGCACAGGCGCGGCTCGAGCGGAAGCTCGGCGGCCTCCATGTGCGGCGTGGCGAGCTCGGTTTGGCGCGTTCCCACCTCGACCAGGCATTGACGCTCGAACCGAGCCCCGAGACGCGAAGCGAAGCGCTAGTCGAGCTCGCCCTCGTTGGTCTTCGAGAGCGGGACCTCGACCAGGCTCGCGAGCACGCCACCTCCGTCACTCGTCAGAGCGACCTGCCGGCGTCCATCCGGGCACGCGCTGAGAACATCGCGGGGATGGTCGCGTCCGCGGCTCAAGATCCGGACGACGCGCTGACCCACCTCGAGACGAGCCTGGCGCTGGCTCGGGAGGCAGACGACGACGGCGTCGCCATCGCTGCACTGAACAACCTCGCGCTCCTTGCCCGGGACCGCGGAGACCGGGCGGCGGCGATCGAGCTCACCCAGAGCGCGCTCGAGCTCTGCCGGCGGATCGGCGACCGGCATCGGGAGGCGGCACTCGAGAACAACCTCGCGGACCTATTGCATGCGGCGGGAGAGCGCGACCAGGCGATGGCCCATCTCAAAGCTGCGGCCGTGATCTTCGCCGAGGTCGGTGACGAACCAGAGGGACCGCTCGCGGAGGTCTGGAAGCTCGTCGACTGGTAGTACGGGTAACCTGCATCCGTGGTCACCACCATCGTGCTCGCGACGTGCGACATCCATCAGATCCCGGAGACGGCGCAAGCCATCGCCGACCTGGGTGACGTATCCGAGGTCTATTCCGTCGCCGGTGACTACGACCTCGTGATCATGGTCCGCACCCGAACGCACGAGGATCTCGCCCGGGTCGTCTCCGAAGAGATCGCCCGCGTCCCGGGGGTCGAGAGGACCCAGACGCTCGTCGCGTTCAAGGTCTTCTCCCGGCACGACGTCGAAGCTCTCTTCTCGGTCGGGTTCGAAGAAGAGGTTTCGTAGGTCCCCGGTGGCGACGCTAGACACGCTCGTCGCCCACTATCACGAGATCGGGCTCAAGGGGCGTAACCGCAACTTCTTCGAAGACGCGCTGACGCGCAACCTGCGTCGCGCGCTGCGCGGAACCGGATACCGACGACTTCGGCGAGGCTTCGGTCGCGTGGTCATCGACCTCCAAGGGAATGCACTACCCGATGAAGCGCTGCTGCGAGCCTCCCGCGTCTTCGGGACGGCTTACGTCGGCCTCGGCATCCGCGTCGCACCGGACATGGATTCGATCGCGGCGGCGGCGCTCGATCTCATAAAGACCGAACCTTTCGAGTCGTTCCGAGTCCGCGCGCGACGGACTCACTCCAGCTTCGAACATTCGTCGAATCGGATCAACGTCGACATCGGCCAGCGAATCGTCGACGAGACGGGCGGTCGGGTCGACCTGAAGCATGCCGACGCCACGATCTGGATCGAGATGTTCGGGAATTCGGGGATCGTCTACCGACAGCGCGTCGAGGGCCGCGGGGGCCTGCCCGTAGGTGTGTCGGGACGCATGCTTGCGCTCATGTCCGGCGGCATCGATTCCCCGGTGGCGGCGTACCGGATGGCCAGACGCGGTGCAGAGGTCGAACTCGTTCATTTCCACGGTCAGCCGTTCACCGATCCGTCATCGGTACGTCAGGCCTGCGAGTTGGCCGAGGTGCTGACCAACTATCAGCTCAAGACGACGTTGCATCTGGTCCCTCTGGCCGACGCGCAGAGAGAGATCGTCACGAACGCTCCCGCGAACCTTCGGGTCGTCCTCTACCGCCGGACGATGATGCGGATAGCGGCGTCTCTCGCCGAGGAGATCGGCGCGCAAGCTCTCGTCACCGGAGACTCACTCGGTCAGGTCGCGTCGCAGACGATCGAGAACATCCGAACCGTCGACGCGGCGACCGACGGGGTCCAGATCCTGCGTCCGCTGATCGGCATGGACAAGCAAGAGATCGTGAACGAAGCCACCGCCATCGGAACGTACGAGATCTCGACGCGCCGCTATCAGGATTGCTGCGTCTTGTTCGAGCCTCGCTCCCCTGCCACACGCACGAACGCCGGGCTCGCCGACAACGCCGAAAGCTCGCTCGATATGGACGCGCTCGTTGGCAAGGCGCTGGCGCAGCGCGAAACGCGCGTGTTCGAGCTCTCCGACCCCGTCCGCTAGAGGCGGCTCTTCAGCACCTTCGGGAAGTTGGCAACGACCTCACCGATGCCTTCGAGCTTCGTTCCCCAGTCGCGCGCGGCCATCACCTTCGCGATGCCTCGAAGCACGACCTCCTGACTGCGGTCGTAGGGGTACCAGATCGGCTTCTTCATCGACGGGGACAAGGCGTGCGCCACGTGTGTGGGGATCGCCATCTCGCGGATGCCGATCACGCCGTTGAGGCGGCCGAACCCGGACTCTCCGGCGCCACCCCAGGGGGCCCATGCATAACCCGGCAGCACGCCGTGGTCGTTCGCGCCCAGAGCGCCGGCTCGGAGTTGCTTCAGGATCGTGTCGGCCTTCCTGCGGTCTTTCGTCCACACCGAGGCCGTGAGGTTCACGCCTTCTTCGTTACTGCGGCGGATGGCTTCGTCGTCGTCCTGAACGCGTGTGATCGTGACGACGGGCCCGAACGTCTCCTCGTTGACGACGTCCATGTCGGTCGTGACGTTAGACAGGACCGTGGGTGCGTACCACAGGGTTCCGTTCTTGTTCTCGATGCCGGCGTCCGGCCCCCCAACGAGCACCCGTGCACCTTTCGAGATCGCGTCGTCGACGTGACGGGTCACGATGTCGAGCTGTTTCGCGAACGTCAGGCTTCCCATCTCCTGATCGCCGGCACCGAGCTCGATCCGGCTCGCTTTCTCGACGACCATGCGTTCGAAGTCATCGGCGATCCGCTCGTTCACGAATACGCGCTCGACCGAGCAGCACGTCTGGCCGGCATTGAAGAACGAGCCCCACACGATCCCGGAACTCGCGACCTCGAGGTCGGCGTCGTCGCAGACGACCGCGGCATCCTGGCCGCCGAGCTCCATCACTACCGGGGTGAGGTGCTTGGCTGCGGCCTCGCAGATCTTGCGGCCGGTCGGAGCGGAGCCGATGAACGCGATCTTGTCGCACGGCGCGTCGACGAGAGCCGCGCCTACCTCTCCGCCTCCCTGGATGATCGTGAAGACGCCCGACGGGAGCGGGTCGAAGAGTTCACCCACCAGCTCGCCGCTTGCCGGCGTCACCTCGGAAGGCTTCACGACGACCGTGTTGCCCGCGAGCAATGCACCGATGAAGGACAGCAGGCAGTTCGTGATGGGGTAATTCCACGGTGTGATCGCGCCGACGACACCGTACGGGCGCCACTCGATGTGGGACCGGCTTCCGTACAGGAGCGGCCCGGCGATACGGCCGACCTTCTCGGGGCGGAGTGCCTTGTCCGCGAGGCGCGACATGTACGTGATGAGGTTGATCGCCCCGATCCCGTCGAAGAGGAACGCTTCGTGACGCGACTTCCCCGCCTCGGCCGAAACCACCGCGGAGATGTCGTCGAGCCGGTCGTACATGTTGTGGGCGACCTCGCGCAAATAGCGACCGCGTCCGGCCGGGTCGATAGCGGCCCACTCGGACTGGACCTTGCGCGCCTGGGCAACGATCTCCTTGACGTCACCAACGGGCGTGGTCGCGATCTCGCGCATCACTTCGCCCGTGCGCGGATTGAACGACTTCAGCGTGCCGTTCTGGGTCTTCTTCGAAGCGACGCGTCGCCTGGTGGTCTTCTTGCGGGTCGTGCCGGTCTCGGCCATCCGCTACCTCCTGGTTCCGCCCGTGAACTGGGGCATCAAGGTTACTTTGTCGCCTTCGTGCAGCTTGCGGTCGAGGTTGCCGGGCTCGTCGTTGACCAGCAGGGCATAGACCAACCGCCGCGGAACCCCGAGGCGATCGATGAGATCGCCCGCCGACGCGGCCTCGTCGAGCTCGAGTTCGGCCTCACGGCCCTCCGCATCAGCCGGCAGGAATTCGCGCATCGCGCCGAAACACTGAACCGTCACTTGCATCGGGCGATACTTCCACGCCCTGGTCCATCGGAAAAAAGTAAGGGGGCACCTTTCGGTGCCCCCCTTACTCGCTACGCCCGCGGTCAACGCTCGATCGGGACTCCGACGAGGCTGCCGTACTCCGTCCACGAACCGTCGTAGTTCTTGACGGTCGGGAACCCGAGAAGCTCACTCAACACGAACCACGAATGCGACGAACGCTCGCCGATGCGGCAGTACGTGACGATGTCCTTGTCCTGAGTGATGCCTTCGGCCTCGTACAAGGCGACGAGGTCCCCCTTCGGCTTGAAGGTGCCGTCCTCGTTGACGGTCTTCGACCAGGTGATGTTGGCGGCACCGGGGATGTGGCCCGGAACCTGCGCCTGCTCCTGGGGAAGGTGCGGAGGCGCAAGCAGCTCGCCGCGGAACTCCTCCGGCGAACGCACGTCGACCCAGGCACCACTTCCCGACCCGGCACGCTCCAGGACTTCCTCCCGGAACACGCGCAGTTCGGGACGCTCTTGACCGATCGAGAACGTCGTCGCTTTCGTCTGCGGCTCGTCCTGATTCAGCAGCCGGCTCTCGAGCTCCCACTTCTTACGACCACCATTCAGGAGCTTGACGTTCTCCACCCCTCGGTACTTGAACAGCCAGTACGCATACGAGGCGAACCAGTTGTTGTTGCCGCTGTAAAGAACGATCATTTGGTCGTTCGAGATGCCCTTCTCACCGAGCAACTGGGCGAGTCCCTCCGAGGAGACGAACTCGCGTCGGGGAAGGTCGTGCAGTTCGTTCTCCCAATCGATCGAGATCGCGCCCGGGATGTGGCCCTTGTCGTAGGCGCTCGTGTCTTCGTCGACCTCCACGATCGCGACCGAATCGTCGTCGAGGTGCTCTTCGACCCACGCGGTGTCGACGAGGACGTCACTTGCGTAATCCGTCACTGGCTTCCTCCTTCATCCTTCTGTCCGTTCTCGATCAGTTCCCTGATTCGTTCGAGTTGGTGGGTGGCGTCGCTGAGCATCCGCTCGAGGACCCGAAGCTCGACCGTCACCTCGTCCGGCGGTGTGGCGAGAGGCCGGTCTAGGGGAACGTCGACCCCTGCCTCTTCGAGGGCGCTCGACTCGCCTTCCCACGTGAAATAGACCTTGGCGGGACGACCCTTCGTCCGCCGCCGCGTCTCGGTCGCGAGGAACCCCGCTTCGACCATCAGGTCGAGATGAGCCCGCGCCACGTTGGGGTGTATCCGGAAATGGTCGGCGATCTCCTTGACCGTTTTCCCGCCGGAGCGCAGGAGCCAGGCCAGGATCGCCGCCCGGGTCGGGAGCGATAGAACCTTGGCGGTCCTGGTAGCGGCGTCGTCTCCTAGCGTGCCCATCGGCGGTGTTGTACCACCCATTCGCACATTTCGCAACTGAGGAATAGTGCAAAGTCTAGGATCCGGTCGTGGACGGGGCTCGGGAGCTCGTGGCGACGTGGTTCCGGTGGCAGGCCGGGTGGTGCGCCGCGCTCGGCTCGCCCCTTTACGACGAGCTGTTGACCCGAGCCGCCGACGACGTTGCCGAGGGCGGGCCCGTGTGGGACGTCGTGGCCGGGATGGAGAACGATCCGCCCGATTCCGCCCCCGCGCTCCGGTTCATGGGAGCCGTCCACCGGCTCGTGCTGGAGGGACGGGCCCCCGACCTGGCCGCTCGTTACCCCAGCGCCGGCGGGCACCTCGACGTCGCCACCACGTGGCCGCTCTTCCGCGACACGGTCGTCGCCCACCCGGACGAGTTGAGGGCCTCGACCCGGCGACCGGTGCAGACGAACGAAGTGGCTCGCGCCGGAGCGCTCGTCGGAGGTTTCCTGACGGTCGCCACCGAGACCGGACTTCCGCTCCGCACGCTCGAATGCGGGGCCAGCGCCGGGTTTTTGATGAACTGGGACCGTTACCGCTACGAGGCTCGCGGCGCGACCTGGGGGCCTGCCGAGTCACCGGTGCGGCTGTGCGACTACAACTCGGAGCGGCCGCTCCCGTTCGATGTGAACGCCGAGGTCGTCGATCGCAGCGGGTGCGACACGGCCCCCGTCGACGCCACCGAGCCTGAGGGCCGAGTCACCCTCCTGTCTTACGTGTGGCCCGACCAGGCCGGCCGGGTTCGCCAGCTACGCGGGGCTCTCGAGGTGGCCGCGAAGTTCCCCCCGCGCGTCGAGCGGGCCTCCGCGGTGGAGTGGCTGGGGCAACAGAAGCTCCTGCCCGGTACCGCGACCGTGCTGTATCACTCGATCTTCTTCCAGTACCTGTCGCCGGACGATCGCGCCCGTTTCACCGCGACGATCGAGGCTCTGGGAGATCGGGCCACGAACGATGCTCCGTTCGCGTGGCTTCGCTTCGAGCCGGGTGGAGACGACGCGCACACCCGGCTCAAGCTGTGGCCGGGGGGCGAAGACCGGTTGGTGGCGGCGTCCGGCTATCACGGAACCGCCGTCCGCTGGCTGGCCTGACTAATTTATGACTGGGAGGCTTCTTCGAGGCCCTCGAGCAGGGTGTTCCAGCCGAGCAGCGCGCACTTGATGCGCACCGGGTACTTGACGACCCCTTTGAGCGAGACGAGATCGCCGAGAGCGTTCGCGTCACCCTCTTGCTCGCCGGCCATCATCGCTTTGATCGATTCGGCGAGTGAGGTGGCCTCCTTCGCCGAGAGACCCTTGACCTTCTCGGTCATCATCGAGGCGCTCGCTTGCGAGATCGAACATCCCTTGCCCTCGAACGCGATGCCCTCGACGGTGTCGCCGTCGAGCTTCAGGAACAGCTCGATCTCGTCCCCGCACAACGGGTTGTTGCGTTCGAGCGCGACGTCGTGAGGGTCGAGACGTCCCTTGTTCCGCGGCGTCCGGTAGTGATCGAGGATCACCTCTTTGTAGAGATCCTCCAGACTCATACGAACCACCCTTTCGCCTTGTCGAGCGCCTCGATCAGCGCGTCGACATCCTCGGGCGAGTTGTAGATGTAGAAGGACGCCCGCGCCGTCGCCGGAACCCCGAGCTTACGCATCAACGGTTGCGCGCAGTGGTGACCGGCCCGGATGCAGATCCCCTCTTGATCGAGGATCGTGGACATGTCGTGAGGGTGGACCTCGTCGAGGTCGAACGAAACCACTCCCCCACGTCTCTCGGGGGCCGGGCCGTAGATCGTGGCCCCCGCCTCGGCGATCTTCTCCATCGCGTAGCGGGTGAGCTCGATCTCGTGTTCGCGCACCGAGTCCATCCCGAGGTCCTCGAGGTATTCCACCGCGGCCCCCATGCCCACCGCTTGCGCGATGTTCATCGTGCCCGCCTCGAACTTGTAGGGGATCTCGTTCCACGTAGCGCGGTCCTGCCACACCTCGCGGATCATCTCGCCGCCGCCCATGAACGGAGGCATCTCCTCGAGAAGATCCTCGCGGCCGTAGAGGATCCCGGCCCCCGTGGGACCGCACATCTTGTGGGCCGAATAGGCGAGGAAGTCGGCATCCAGTTCGTTGACGTCGAAAGAAACGTGAGGGGCGGCTTGTGCCGCGTCGACCACCACGCGCGCTCCGACCGCATGGGCCGCATCGGCCAGCTTGCGCACCGGGTTGATCGTCCCGAGCACGTTTGACATCAACGTGACGCAAACGAGTTTGGTCTTGTCCGTGAGGTAAGAGTCGAGCTCGTCGAGTGCGAGCTCACCGTCGTCGGTCACCGGAAGGGCCCGTAGCACCGCGCCGGTCTCGGCGGCGAGCAGCTGCCACGGGATCAGGTTCGAGTGGTGCTCCATCTCGGTGACGAGGATCTCGTCGCCTTCTTTGATGTTGTCGCGG
>DASSMG010000100.1:0-4104 GCA_035688995.1 Actinomycetota bacterium | reverse complement strand
GCACGAGCCCGGCAAGCGAGACATCCTGCAGCTCGACGCGGAAGCGTCCACTCTCGAGTCGGGACAGATCCAGCAGATCGCGGACCAAACGCTCGGCCGACCCCGTCTGCCTGACGATCACATCGATGACCCGCCTCGTGTCCTCGGGCAGTTCCGACATATCTTCGAGAAGCCGAGCTGCGGTCGCGATCGCCGTCATCGGCGTGCGCAGCTCGTGCGCGACGAAGGTGACGAACTCGAGTTTCTGGAGCCGCGTTTCCATCTCGCGGGCCCGGTTGCGTTCGCTGACATCCCGGGCGTTGACCGATGCTCCGACGACCTCTCCGTCCTGGTCGCGCAATGGTGACACCGAGATCACGACCGCTACGAGCGATCCGTCCTTCCGGACCCGTTCGGTCTCGTAGTGATGCACTCGGTCGCCTTCGAGGATGCGATTGAGGATCTCGATCTCTTCGCCCTTCCGATGCTCTGGGACGAGGATCGAGAGTGGTCGGCCGAGCACTTCGTCCTCCCGATAGCCGTAGAGGATCTCGGCAGCGGGGTTCCAACTCCTGATGATGGCGTTGGTGTCCTTCGAATAGATCGCATCGTGTGATGACTGAATGATCGCCGCAAGGCGCGCCGCCTCGTCGGCGAACTGCTCGGAGCGATCGCGCTCGGGAGAGGTCGACAAACAGGGTCCCCTACGCCGGACTTCAAGAAGGTGTTTCTCTAACCGTGATCCGGGACGTCTCCCGGCCGCGGTCGCACGATCTTACCCGTAGCGGTGTGTTCGAGATCGGATACGAGCTCGATCCGGCGCGGGCACTTGTACCCCGCCAGACGTTCGCGCGCCCATCGTCGCAACCGTTCCGGGTCGAGTGGCATATGTGGCGCAGGCACGACACGCGCGTGCACCTCTTCGCCCCACTCCGGATGCGGGACCCCGAACACGACGACCTCGGTCACCGCAGGATGTTGTGCGAGGACGCTCTCCACCTCTTGTGGATACACGTTCACGCCACCCGTGATGATCGTGTCGTGTTTGCGACCGGTTAGGTACAGGTAGCCGTCGGCATCGAGGTAACCGAGGTCCCCGACGGAGAAGGCACCCCCGCGCCATGCGGCTTCGGTCTTCGTCCGGTCGCCCCAGTACTCGAAGCGCTCGGCGCCGGGGTCCTCGACCCAGACCTCGCCCGGCTCGCCCGGTTGCGCCTCGCCCTCCGGTCCTGCGATCGAGATCCGCACACCGGGGAGAGGCGTTCCGACACTGCCCGGCTTGCGTAGCCACTCGTCGGGGGAGATCCGCGTCGCCTGCCCTTCCGTCGACCCGTAGAACTCCCACAGCGACCCCGGGGGGAAGACTTCGAGAGCGGCGCGCTTCGTGTCCTCCCGGATCGGTGCACCCGCGTGCGCGAGTAGCCGCAGCGAGGACGCGTCGCGACCTCCGAGGGCCCGATCGAGGGCCAAGATCCGCTCGAGGTGCGTCGGGACCATGAAGGTCGTGGTTATCCCGAACAGTTCGATCGCGACCATCGTTTCCTCGGCATCGAAACGTCCCTGAAGAAGGACGACGCGCCCACCCGACTCGAGCGTTCGGGTTGCGAACCGGTGCGGCGCGGAGTGCGCGAGCGGCGATACCACGAGATGCACGTCGTCCGGCTCGAGCGCCCAAAGCTCCCGGAACGCAGTGGAGCGGCGTACCGCGCTCGCCTCGTCCTCCGGCGTGACCCACACGCCCTTCGTGGTTCCGGTGGTTCCGGATGTGTAGTGCATCGGCCGCCCGAGAACGACGTCCGCCAGGCGCGCGGGCTTGGCTTCCGCCAGGTCCCGCTCGTAGGCGTCGCCGAAGGTGATGACGCCGGCGAGGTTCGGATGTTCGAAAGGGCGATCCGCGAAGAGCGATCGCGCCCCACTGTCTTCCACGATGTACGCGATCTCGGGATCGGTAAGTAGAGGGTTGACCGGAACGGGAACGATGCCCGCCCGAAGACACCCGATCGTGACCTCGAGGACCTCGGCGCGATTGAACGACAGAACGCCGACACGATCGCGAGGTCGGACGCCGGCGGCGCGGAGACTCCCGACGACCCGTCTCTGCCGATCGTCCAGGTCGGCGAAGGAAAGCGCCCCTTTCGTGGTCACGATCGCTGCCGCGTCGGGTGTTGCCCGCGCGAAATGACCGATGCCCGTCATCACTCGGCCTCGGGGGCCGGCTCCCTTCCGAGCGGGACCAATCCGCGGGCGATCGGCGGGCAGTAATCCGGTCCTTCCCGCTGCCACACCGCGGTTGCCGGGCCGGAGTCCGCAGCCGGTTGGAATCCCAGCCATCGCGCGATCGTGCCGATCTCTCGGAAGTACCAGGCGCCCTGCGCGACACAGATCATCGGGAAGAGCCAGAACCCACCCCTCTGTCCCGTGACGACGAAGGCGGCGATCCCGTAGACGAGCGTGAGGCACACCATCGTCGCGGCGGTTCGACTGAGCCAGGTGATCACCCGCGGCTTGCCCATGGCGCCGACCCGTGGGTCTCGTTCGCGGGTCCGCCGGACCTGCTCGATGCGGAAGATGACGAACCCCCCGTACAGCGCCTGAACCACGGCGACGAGGGCCATGAGTCGGTAGGCCCACCCGGCGGCTGCGGCGGACTCGAGCGCGCGGGTGCGCTCCATCGAGTCCACTAGGGAGCCCGGCAGACGTGCTATCGCCACGCAGACGATCAGGAGAACGGCGCCGGCGAAGATGAGTGGTGGGCGGCGACGCTCGTAAAGCTCACGCACGCAATGAGGGTACCGTCGAGGGAGTTCGGAACCGCCTACCATCCGGACATGGCTGTTCCCGCCGAGGCCGTGATCGACCGCTTGATGGCCCGCGATCCCGACGCCCTGCGCGAGATCGCCGACGAATACGGATCCCTCGTCTATGGGGTCGCCCGCCGGGTCCTCGCCGACGCGGGACTCGCCGAGGAGGTGGCCCAGGATGTCTTCGTGGCGCTGTGGCGCCGCCCCGGGGCCTACGACCCCTCACGGGGCAGCCTCGGCCGGTTCCTCGCCGGGGTCGCACGGAACAAGGCGATCGACGCGGTTCGGAAGGAGGAATCGGTTCGTAGGACCGCCTCCGCCCTGATGAGCGAGATGGAGACGGCATCCAGAGAGGTCTCTCCGACCGAACAGATAGATGAAAGGCGGCGGGTGTCCGACGCTCTCGCTCGGCTGGCAGAAACGCAGCGGGAGGCGTTGGTCCTTGCCTACTTTGGAGGACGTACCTATCGGGAGGTGGCCGAAGAGCTGGGCATCCCCGAGGGCACCGCGAAGACGAGGTTACGTGACGGGCTGATCAAGCTCCGAGCGATCCTCGCCGAGGGAGGAAGCGAGGCATGACGCACGACGAGCTGAAGGCGCTCCTTCCCGCATACAGTCTGCAGGCGCTCCCCGAGGACGAGGCCGCCTTGGTCGAGGCTCACCTCGAGGGATGTCCGGAGTGCTCCCTCGAGGCGGACGGCTTGGGCGATCTCGCCGAATCCCTCGCTCTGGCGGTGACTCCGCAGGCGCCCCCGGCGGGGTTCGCGGACCGCGTCGTCGAGCGGGCGACGGGCGGAACCGCGCCCGAGAGATCCCACGGGCCTCGGCGCCGGTGGTGGGCGGTTGCGATCGCGACCGTGGTGATCGCGGCCGTGGTTGCCGGTGCCGTGGAGCTCGTCACCACGACTTCGAGCGCGAACCGGCTGAAGACCGCCGTCGCGACGCTGTCCCGGAACGACGGCATGGCTCTGGAAGGCGACGACGGTGTGGTGGCGCGAATGGTGGGCGACGAGGACGGCTCGACCTTCGCGGTGGCGGGGCTCGATCCGGCCGCCGAAGGCAAGACGTACGAGCTGTGGTTGATGCGCGGCAACGATTGCCCGTCGACGGATCCGTCGGCCTGCGAGATCGCGCCGGCAGGCACTTTCGACATCGAAGATCGCGTCGGCCTCCTCGAGATCGACGACGACGTTTCACGATGGGACATAGTCGCCGTCACCGTCGAGCGTGACGGCGGGGTCGATGCTCCGACCGGCGACCCGATCCTCATCTCGTCCTCCTGACGGACGTCGCGCCGTAGGATCGACACACCATGAACATGCGC
>DASSMG010000099.1:0-5780 GCA_035688995.1 Actinomycetota bacterium | reverse complement strand
AGGTCACACTCGAAGATCATTTCGATCGTTCCCTGGAGCTCGAGCATCACCTCGAAGCGGTTGGGAAGCTGGACCTCCTCGAGGAGGTCCGTGCGATCGCGGACCTGGCCGACTTCCACTACGTGCGCCAGAAGGAACCGCTCGGCTTCGGTCATGCCGTTCTCATAGCGAAGGACCACATCGGCGACGACGCCTTCTTCGTGATGGTCGGCGACGAGATCGTGCCGGAGCCTCAGGGGGCCGAGCCGGAGCTTCTGCTCGAGCTCGCCGCCGTGCACGACCGCACGGGGGGAAGCGTCATCGTGGTGAAAGAGGTCGCCGACGAGGATGTCTCCTCCTACGGGATCGTTGCGGTGGAGGACATGGCCGAGGGAGTCGGACGACTCACTGACATGGTCGAGAAGCCGGCGGTTGGGGACGCCCCGTCGCGGTTGGGGTCTCGCGGTCGCTACCTATTCACTCCCGGGATATTCGACGCGATCGAACGAACGCCACGAGGGGTCGGCGGCGAGATCCAGCTCACCGACGCGATCAAGTTGCTTGCCGCCGAGGAACCGGTCCACGTCTACGTCCACGACGGTCCGATCTACGACGTTGGGAAGAAGCTCGATTATCTGCGCACGACGATCGAGCTTGCTCTTCGCCGCGATGACCTCGGTGCTCAGCTGATGGAATTCCTACGAGAGGTCGTGGCACGTGGATCCTGAACCGACCGTGCATCCCGAAACGCGCGCCCGGATGGTCGACGTGAGTGACAAAGCAACGACCGTGCGTGAAGCCATCGCGGCGGCGACCGTCGTCATGTCGGACGAGACCAGAGCTCTCGTGCTGGGAAGATCGCTCGACAAGGGGGACGCGCTGGAGGTCGCTCGGATCGCCGGGATCATGGGAGCGAAGAAGACTTCCGAACTGATCCCTCTATGTCACCCGCTGCCCATCGATGCCATCGACGTCGTGTTCCGCGAGTCCGACAGGGGGATCGACGTGATCGCGACCGTTCGCACCCAGCAGCGCACGGGGGTCGAGATGGAAGCGATGACCGCGGTCGCGACCGCGGCGCTCACCATCTACGACATGGTGAAAGGCGTAGAGCGGGGAGTCAAAGTCTCCTCCATGCGCCTTCTCAAGAAGTCGGGCGGCCGCTCCGGAACATGGGAGCGCCCCGCCTGATCGCGGCGACGGGCGGTGCCGTCCCGGCTTAGCCCGCGTCGTTTCCCTTCGGTCTCTTGAGGAAAGCCGTCGTTCCCGTCGCTTGGCTCTCGACGACCTGGACCAGCTCCCATCCCTCTTCGCCCCATTGGTTCAGGATCTCTTGAAGCGCGTGGGAGATGAGGGGAACTGTTGCGTATTCCCATTTCTGCACGGACTGCCTCCCTGATCGTGTCGTGGGGTAGTTCACTGTTCCCCGTCTCAACCGGCGTCAACCTACTGCGTGTGTTCCGTGATCTGAACGTTGTTCCGCGGTGGGCAACCACCTTCTTCGATCGGGCTCGTGGTTGCCTCGGTGCGCCTCCGGCCGGCCGGGACGCGATCGTGATCACCCCCGCGAAGCAGGTTCATACCTTCGGTCTGAGGGTGCCGATAGGAGTCATCTTCTGCGACGCGCGGTGGGTGGTTCTGCACGTGGTCCCCGCCATGAAGCCCGCCAGGCTGTCGCGCTTCGTGCGTGGCTCCCGCTACGTCGTGGAGCTTGCGCCCCGCATCGCGGCCGGCGTCGTCGAAGGCGATGTGATCGTGGGACTAGATCGGCGGGTCGTCGAGCCCCGTCATGAACGTCTCGCGCGGGACGAATAACCAGAAACCCTCGACGTCTCCCAGCCTCTCCGTGACGAATCGGATGGCATCGACGCGCGGACCGTTGCTGTTGCCTAGGGCACGAACCGCCCCGCGCCTTTCGAGCTCGTCGAGCAGATCCTGTGTGGGGTGTCCTTCGATCTCCATGACAGCGAGTCTAGTTATCCGATGCTCGACCCGAGGGATCGCGGTAGGTGTCGCGGGCGGCCGTGAAGACCGCAAGCGAGGCGCACACGAGGAACGTCAGTCCCGCCACCAGGAAGATCCCCACGACGACGTGTCCGGCCCCCGGCGTCCAGTTCACGGTCACGTACGCCAGGATCGCCGCCATCCCCACGAGTGCCGACGCGGCCATCCCCGCGATCGAGAACCCGTGGGCACGACCGGGTGGTGAAGGAGGGGTGGGTTCGGGGGGATCGCCGGGCAAGACGACGACTTCGGCGTCGCGGTCGTCGGTCCCCATCAGCGGCGTTCGAGCCAACTGATCAGTGTCCGGGTGATCACCCCGGTGGGGCCCTTGGGGCCCAGCTCGTAAGGGGAGTCCGCCCAGTCGGCGGAAGCGATATCGATGTGCGCCCACGGGATCCCGTCGCGGATGTGTTGTTTCAGGAACACGGCGCCGATGATCGCGCTTCCCCAACGCGTGCCGGAGTTCTTCACGTCGGCGATCTCCGAGTCGATGTCGCGCTTGTAGTCGTCGTAGATCGGCATGCGCCAGATGCGCTCGCCCGCCGCTTCGGCGGCGTCCGTCAGTTGAGCCGCAAGGTCGTCGTCGTCGCAGAACAATCCCGACGATTTGAGGCCGAGGGCGACCATGATCCCTCCGGTCAGGGTCGCGACGTCGACCACAGCATCGGGCTCTTGCTCGCACGCGTAAGCGAGAGCGTCGGCCAGGATCAAACGACCTTCGGCGTCGGTGTTGTTCACCTCGGTGGTCTTGCCGCTGTAGTGACGTACGACATCGCCGGGTTTCAACGAGTGTCCGCTGACGAGGTTCTCCGCGCTCGGGATGTACGCATAGACGGCGCACGTAACCCCGAGACGCTTGAGCACGCTCATCGCCCCGATCACCGACGCCGCGCCGGCCATGTCGCCCTTCATCGTTTCCATCCCTTTGGCGTCCTTCAACGAAAGGCCGCCGGAGTCGAACGTGACCCCCTTACCGACGATCGCTACGGTCCCGGTGGGATCGGGTGGCTCGTAACGAAGCTCGATGAAACGCGGTGGTCGGTTCGAGCCCTTGCCCACCGCCGCGAGACCTCCGAAGCCGCGCGTTTCGAGATCTTCCTCGTCCCAGATGTTCACGCTGAAGCCGTTGACGTCACCGATCTCCTTGGCGCGCCGCGCGAGGGCCTCGGGCGGTAACGCGTCGGCCGGCTCGTTCGCCAGATCTCGAGTAAGCAGGACTGCCTCGGCGACCGCGCTCCCGCGTTCGATCGCCGTCTCGTCGCCACCGATTATCTGCACCTGTTGGATCTTCGATGTCTTCGGGTCGCTCTTGTACTTGGTGAATGAGTAAGAGGCGAGGAGGAATCCTTCGGCGACCGCGCGCGACGCGTCCGCTTTCGAGGAGGCCGACGACAACGTCGTTGCGATCACCGGCGCTTTGGACAGAGCGCGGGCCGCGGTCCCGGCGGCGGTTCGCACGTCCGAAGGCCGCACCTTCTCGCGCGGTCCCATCCCGACCATCACGACCGCGCGCGCCGGAAGGCGCCGCATCGTTGCCACGGAAGCGGTCGTCCCGCTGTGGCCCGCGAAGTCGAGCTCGGACGCGCGTTCCGTCAGGTATCCGTCGAGCGCTTCGTCCACCGCCCGGCCCCCATCGTCGAACTCGACGGAACCGTTCGCCGAGAACGCCGGCACCACCAGTGCATCGCACGCGACCTCGATCGGCCGTTCGTCGGTGCGGATCAGCTGGGGCGGCATGACGCCCGTGTATATACCGCTTCCCGGCCCCCGCTCGAAACCCGTGTGCCACGCGAAATCCGCAATCTGGGCACCCGACCGTCGTAGCGTGATCGGGACCTACGAATCCAGAACCTCATGGTCCAGAGCTCGGGGGAGAAGCCTGAACGGATGGTTCCTGGCCTTCCTGGCCGGCGCGTCTCTAGCAGTCATGGTTCCCGCAGGTGTGCGGTCTCGACGTAGCTCTCCTTACTCGGCGGCGCAGACCTTCAAGAAGCGGATGGCCCTCATGGCCCCCCGGGGCCGGGGCGGTCGCTGGGTGGTGGTCCCCGAGCTCCACGTCGTGGACCGCTCGCGACCGGCCACCCGACCGCTGACCAGACGCCGGATGCGGGTCGGGGTCCTCCTCGGGATCGGGGTCGTCGCCACGGCCGTGTGGGCGGTGACGACCGGAGGTGCTGCGCTCCCCGTTCATGTCGCCGTCGACGCCGTCTGCGCGATCTACGTGGCTCTCGTCTATCGCGCCGATCGGAGGAGCCGGGAACGTCGCCGCAAGGTCCACCACATGCCGCGCCCTTATGGCGAGCCGCCTGCGTTGAACGTTGCGGAGGTCGGCGGCCGGCGCTAGCGGCGGGTCTGTAATCTCGCCGCCGTGGACCTAACCGGACTTTCCGAGAATCTCAGGCAGCATTTCGACGCCGCCACTTCCGCGCGCGAACGCGGGCTCGCGGCGAGTCGCGAGGCCATCCGTTCGTGTGGCAATTCGATCCGCGCGATGCATCGGTACGAAACCGATGTAGCGAAGGATCTGTTGCGCGATGCCGAGTCGAAGTTGGACGCGGCACGCTCGGAGCTGGCCGACTTCGGTGACCTCCTCCACGCGGGATTCGTTCACGACGCCGAGAAAGAGTTCGCAGAGGCGAGCATCACATTCGCTCTCGTCACCGGTTCGACCCTTCCGACCGTGGCCGAGGTGGGTGTCGACCCGTCCGCCTTCGTCAAGGGGATGGCCGAGTCGATCGGTGAGTTGCGGAGGCACATCCTCGATCTGATGCGCCAGGGGGAACTGCGCCGCTGCGAGGATCTGCTGCACTCGATGGACGACATGTACTTCGTTTTGGTCTCGATGGACTATCCGGACGGGGTTACGCACGGGCTTCGCAGACTGACCGATGTGGCGCGGTCGATCCTCGAACGGACACGAGGAGACTTCACCACCTCGAGCATCCAAAGCTCTCTGCGCGACGCGCTACGCGAGCACGGGGCGTGAACCGGCGGGGGCTCGTGATCGGCTTCGTCGTGGCAGCGATCGTGGTCGTTGCGGTGATCGTCCTCCTCGCCACCGGCGGAACCACCTCCGGCACCGACGGAACCGGAGATGTGAAGGTCGATGACGGTCCTCACGCGCCGCGCACCGTTCAGATAGTCGACATCGCCACGACATCGGTGCACCGCGACGGCGACACCATCACGTTGTCGGCGACCGCGAACGGGAACATCCCACGGTCCATCGCGAACGGCTCACTCGAATATCGGTGGGAGCTGGGCCATACCGCGGAGACGACGGAATGGATCGTGACGGTGGCCGTGAACGTCGACGCGTCCGCGTCGCTACTGGCCACCCAGCGCGACTACTCGAGCACGACGATCAACGACACCTTCCCCGGTGACTTCACGATCAAGGGGGCCAGGCTCACGGTGGAGATCGATTCGGCGCAGGTGAAGGGGTTCCCGACCCATTTCGATTTCCACGTCGAGTCGACGCTCGACGCCAATCGTGCGGACACCCGTTCGGGCCTCGCGCACGACCGCGCGCCGAACGAAGGCACGATCTCGTCCGGATAGCATGGCCCTCACGGGCCAGTAGCTCAGTTGGTAGAGCGCACCCCTCGCACGGGTGAGGTCAGGGGTTCGACTCCCCTCTGGTCCACTCTCCGAAGTCTCCCTACGTAGCCCTCGCTGCGCCGATTACGTACCGATTTTCCAGTTCCTGTTGCATAGCCTGGCCGCGTGGCCGGTGGCAGCTATCTCGGCGCGGCGCGAGCCGTGCCGATCGCGTGCGTGCTCGTTCTGTTGGGTGT
>DASSMG010000098.1:0-17240 GCA_035688995.1 Actinomycetota bacterium | reverse complement strand
GCAACGGGACCAGCCACATGATGTTCGGCAACGTTGCGCCTGCGGATGAGCCCTCGGCGGCGAGATGCATCATGCGCGCATCACCACTTCATCAAGGACATCTCGTCCACATCCACTGTCGCCCGGTTTCGGAAGATGAGGATCACGATCGCCAGCCCAACGCCGACCTCGGCCGCGGCTACGGCGATGACGAACAACGCGAACACCTGACCGGCGGCTTGCTGCAACAGCGCCGAGAACGCAACGAGGTTGATGTTGACGGCGTTCAGCATCAACTCGATGGAAAGAAGGATGAGTACCGCGTTCTCGCGTGCGAGAACGCCGTAGATGCCGATCGAGAACAGCAAGGCGGAAAGGACCAGCAGCCAATGAACCGGCATCAGCCGTCCCTCCTCACATCACGGCCCTGGCCTGGAGCCGTGTCGCGCCGGGCGATCACGACCGCGCCGACGAGGGCAGCGAGCAGAAGGACGGAGACGACTTCGAACGGAAGCACGTAGCTCGAGAAGATGAGCTCACCCAGCCCGCCGCTCGTCGTAGGACGTTCGACGGCGAGGTCGATCTTCTGTCCCTGGAACGCGTCGACCATGATCCAGCTCATCACTCCGAAGAGCGCGCCCGCGCACAGAGCGGCGAGCAACCGCTGGTTGTTGTCGTACTCGCCCTTGCCGATCGGTGCCCGCGTGAGCATGAGTCCGAACAGCATCAGGATCACGATCGCTCCGACATAGACGAGCACCTGGACCCAGGCGACGAATTCCGCGAGCAGAAGCACGTACAGGATCGCCGCGCCGAGCAGCGTCACGACCAGATACAGCGCCGCGTGGACGAGGTTCCTGGCGGTGACGACGCGCAGGGCCGCGCCTGCCATCAGGGCCGCAAGGACCCAGAACCCGATCTCCTGCCACAGCTCCATCAGGCGTCACCACCCTCAGGGGCGACCGGACCCGGATCGGGCTCGATGTCCTGTGCTTCGGGGGCCCCGCTCGGCTCGGGCTCCGGCGGCTGCCCTTTGGTGGGTGCGCTCGGCACCATCTTGTCGGTCTCTACGGGGGTCGGAGCGCGCTTGATGCCTCGCTCGGCTTTGACCCGGGCGACCTTGGCCCTGGCCTCGGCCACCTGCGGCGACGAACCCTTGTCGAGCTGATCCTTGAGCACGTCCTGGTAGACCGCCTCTGGGTCCTCCGTCCGCTCGAGCGCGACGGGCCTCGGTGCCTCGCTCGGCACTTCCACATTCGGCCCTCGTGCGACCTCCGGGACCGCCGGCGCTTCGCTGTCGCCTGAGGTCGCCGGCTCGGTGGAGGTGCTTCGCTCCGCGGTGGAGGTTTCGCGGGCTCGTTCGTCTGTCGGGGACGGGGAGGCGGCTTCGGTGCTGCTCGCGATCGCTTCGGGTTCTTTCGTGTCCGGGCCTTTGGTTTCCGCGGTGGCTCCGGCCGGGGCTTTCTCCTCGGTCGGAGTGGCCGGCGCGGCGGACGATGCCGCGGCTTGGGTTTCCCCAGCTTGCTGTTGGGATTGGGTGGCGGCATCCGCAGTCGGCGCGGCCGTCGCGGCAGCGGCGGGTGGGCGCATCGCCTGCTCGGGACGTTCCGCGGCGGCGGTTCCGGCGCTCGGAGGTGAGGGTCGCTGGGCGCTGCCCGGACCCGCGGCACCGGCGGCGACCGCGGGCGCGTCGGGCTGGCCGGGAAGCAACGCTCCCTCTTCGAGGGCCGGCGGCGGCAGAACCGTCTGCATCCAGTCGGAGAGACGCTCCTTCTCGTGAGTCAGTTCGCGGATGTCGAACTCGGCGTATTCGAACTCGCGGCTCCAGAACAGCGCGTCGTAAGGACACACCTCGACGCAGATACCGCAGTACATGCAGAGGGCGTAGTCGATGGCGAAGCGGTCGAGGACGTTGCGCTTGCGCTGCCGGCCACCGGCTCGTTTCGGGGGCAGCGTTTCCTTGTGCGAGTCGATGTAGATGCACCAGTCCGGACACTCGCGGGCGCACAGCATGCAAACGGTGCAGTTCTCTTCCTTCAGCGCGATAACCCCACGCGTGCGAGGCGACAGATCCTGAACCTCGTCCGGGTACTGGATCACCGTGTTGTGCTTGAAGAGGTGCTTGATCGTCACGGCCATGCCTTTGAGCAAGCCGATGCCGAAGGTGTGGCGCCGCTCGCGCGCGAGTTGATGACGCGACGCGTAATCGGGCCCCGCCGCGGCTACGTCGCCGTTCGACGGGCTCGCCTGCGACTCCGAGATCGGTCTCTCGTCTATCGAGTCCACAGCGACTCCGGGGCATAGAGGATCCACGCGGCCGTCGCGAGGATCAGAAGGAGCGAAACCGGGATCAGGAACTTCCACGCGAACTTCTGGAGCTGGTCCTCACGGAGCCGCGGCCACGTGAAGCGCGCCCAGATCATCACGAAGAACATCAACACGACCTTCACGACGAACCAGATCACTCCGGGGATGTGCTCGAGCGGTCCCCACGGAACGATCGGCTTGTAACCGCCGAGGAACAACGTCGCGGCGATCGCTCCGTACGCGACAAGGTGAGCCATCTCGGCGCCGAAGAAGCTGAAGATGAAGCGCATGCCGGTGTACTCGGTGAACGCGCCGGTGATGATCTCGGATTCGGCAACCGGCATGTCGAACGGGGGCATGGTCATCTCGGCCATCGCGCCGGTGACGAACACGAGGAAGGCAACGAGCCCGATGCCGGGCGGCCACAACACGAAGGGCCAGTTCTGGGCCTCGACGATGCCGACCACCGACATCGTGCCGGCGAGCATCGCGACCACCGCAGCGGTCAGGACGATGGGGAGCTCGTAAGCGATGAGCTGAGCGGCGGCGCGGAGAGCACCCAGCAGTGCGTACTTGTTGGCGCTCGACCACCCGGCCATCAGAGTCCCCAGGATCGCGACCGCACCGATGGCGAGGATGTAGAAGATCCCGACATCGAGGTCCTCGACGATCAGATGCTTGTCGATGGGGATAACGAGGTACAGCAGGATTGCCGGCACGTAGATCAGTGCCGGCGCCAGTTTGAAGACCGTCTTGTCGGCGTTCGCCGGGACGATGTCCTCTTTCAAGATGAACTTGATCCCGTCGGCGAGCGTCTGGCCCACGCCGTGGAAGCCGCCCGGATACATGGGACCGAGACGGTGCTGCAGGTGCGCCAGTTCCTTGTGGAGGGCATAGCCGCCCACGAGTGAGACGAGCGGAACCAACGTCAAGATCACGAGGAGCTTGACGATCAGCATCTGCCAGGCGGTGAGGACGATATCGATGTGCATCAGCGGCTCACCGCCGACTTTCTCGCGCCGGGCGCGCGTTTCGAGCCGTCTAGATGCAGAAAGTCGGTTGGGGTCATCGGTCGATGTCCCCCAGCACGAAGAAGAAACTGCCCAGGATCGCGATCATGTCGGAGACGAACGTGTTCTTGAGCACCGGCGGCAACACCGACACGTTGTTGTAGCTCGGGGTACGGATCTTCATCCGGTACGGGCGACGATCGCCGTCGGAGATCAGATAGAAGCCGAGCTCGCCGAGCGGGTTCTCCGTCCGGACGTAGACCTCGCCCTTCGGAGCCTGGATCACACGCGGGACCTTCCCCAACACCGGGCCGGAAGGTATCCCTTCGATCGCCTGCTCCACGATCCGGGCCGACTCCACGACTTCGTGAAGCAGAACCCAGAAACGATCGAACGCATCACCGTTCGGCGCGGTGTGAACGAGGAAGTCGAAGTGGTCGTAGACGAGGTAGGGATCGTCCTTGCGAACGTCCATGTCGATCCCCGAACCTCGCGCGATGGGCCCCGTGACGCCGTACGAATACGCCATGTCCTGGCTGAGGACCCCGACGCCGAGCGTCCGCTGCTTGTAGATCTCGTTCCCGATCAGCAGGTTCTCGTACTGGTCGAGGCGAGCGATCACCTGTCGAACGCCCTTGAGTGCCTGCGCGAAGAATCCTTTCGGTACGTCTTCCTTCAGGCCGCCCGCGCGCATGTAACCGAAGTGCATGCGACCGCCGGTCGCCATCTCGAGCGCGAACTGGATGTCCTCACGCTCGCGGAACGCGTAGAAGGTCGGCGTGATCGCGCCGAGCTCGGCACCGAAGGACGCGAAGAACATGAGGTGATTGAGGATCCGGTTCATCTCCACCATGATCACGCGCATGTACTGCGCGCGAAGAGGAACCTCGATCTCCATCAACTTCTCGAGCGCCATCCACATCGGAAGTTCGTTGCTGATGCCGGAGAGCCAGTCCATCCGCGACACGAGGTTGGTGATCTGCCTGTAGTCGCGAGCCTCGACGAGTTTCTCGTAGCCGCGGTGCATGTAACCGATGACGGGCTCGGCATCGATGAGGACCTCGCCGTCGATCGTCGCGAGCAACCGGAACACGCCGTGAGTGGCGGGGTGCTGAGGACCGACGTTCAGCACCATCTCGGCGGTGTCGAAACGTCCTTCCGACATCTCGCGCGCGACGTCCTCCGGCCACTTCACCGTGCGGTCTTGCTGGTCGACCATCAGCGACCCCCCGCCGCAGCTTCGTCGGGATCCTTCGCGCCGGGCCACTCTTTGACGAGCGAACGCGTCGGGAGCTTGAACGACTTGAGGCCCGGATGGCCGTCGAAATCCTCGGGGAGGTAGATGTTCACCAGGCGGGGGTGACCCCCGAACACGATGCCGAACAGATCGTGGCACTCGCGTTCGTGCCAGATCGCACCGCCGAAGAGCGACGTGATCGAGGGGCACGTCGGGTCGTCGAACGGGACCGGAACGTGGATCGCGACGTGCAGGGCTCGCTCCGGCGCGTACAGAAGGATCAGGACTTCGAGCTCGCGCGCCTGTTCGCCCTCTTCAACCGGATACTCGGACCAGTCCACCGCCGACAGGAAGCTGAAGAAGTTGAACCGCAGACCGTCCGTGTCCCGCAGCGTCTGGACGACCCCGACGAGATCGGGTCGCGCGCACGTCACGTCGACGGCCCCCTGATTCGACGTGACCTCGGCCCGACCGCTGAGTGCCGCGCGGGCGCGCTCGACTGCCTCGTCCACCGGGATCCGTTCCGTTACCGGCATCAGATCCCCCCGGCGAGACCGGGCTCGGGGATGTGCGGGACCTTGGTGTCGTGGCCCTTCCACTTCTGGTCGACCTTCTCGGCCTGGATCTTCTGCTGCAGCCGGATGATGCCCTGGAGCAATGCCTCCGGGCGGGGCGGGCAGCCGGGGACGTAGACGTCGACGGGAAGGATCTGGTCGCAACCCTTCGTGACCGAGTAGGAGTCCCAGTAGGGGCCGCCGCAGTTCGCGCACGATCCCATCGAGATCACGTATTTCGGCTCCGGCATCTGGTCGTAGACGCGCTTGAGCGGCGCGGCCATCTTGTCGGTAAGGGTGCCGGCGACGACCAGCAGGTCGGCCTGCCGAGGCGAGGCGGGGAAGGGGATGACGCCGAAGCGGATCACGTCGAACTTCGAAGCGAACGCGGCCCCCATCTCGATCCCGCAGCACGCGAGACCGAACTGCATGCACCAGAGCGAGTACTTACGACTCCAGTTGAGGAGCGCCGAGACGGGCCCCGGCAGCTTCACCTTCTCCATCACAGCCACTCAAGCACCTTCTTCTTGATCGCGTAGACGAGTGCGATGGCCAGGATGGCGATGAAAACCGCCATCTCGACGAACGCCTGGGTCCCGAGAGCCTTGAACACGATCGCCCACGGGAAGAGGAAGACCGCCTCGACATCGAACATCACGAACAGCAGGGCGAAGATGTAGTAGCGGACGTTGGCCTGAGCCCACCCGGTCCCGATCGGATCGATCCCCGATTCGTAGGTCGTGTACTTCTCCGGGTGCGGCACCCTCGGACCGATCAGCCGTGACAGGGCGATGGTTCCGAAGACGATCGCGGCGCCCGCGACCGTGAATATGCCGATCGTTACGTACTGTCCGAAGTACCCAGCCGGCACTTAGAAGCCGCTCCCTGTCGCGCTCGACGAACGGTCATTTCCAATAAGGAGTCCGGGCTCGCCCCCGCTGTAGCGAACGCCCTGGTGTCCCGGCGAAAACTAACACGCACCCCCTCGCGCCCCGGGCGCTCGTTCGCTCGTGAAGAAGCCCGTTACCAGGGAGAACGCACTCGATGCGTGCTTAGACTCCGACGATGCAACCACCCCCTCGCGTTTCCACCGCATCACTGATCGCCGAGGGGTTCGCAGCGGTCGTGAAGCCTCCGTTTCGCGGTCTCATCGCGCTCTCCGTCCTCATCACGATCACCTCCGACAGTTTCGGTACCGACGTGAGCAACGCCGCGCTGGCACTGGCTCTCATCCTTCTGTTCGCCTCGATCTACATCCAGATCGCGTTGACCCTGGCCGCCGGCCGGACCGAGGTCGAGCCGTCCGTCGATCTGTGGCTGAGGGGGGCGCTCCGTCGGCGGTGTCTGTGGCGGTTCGTCGGGGCCAGCGTCCTCGCCTTGCTCGCCCTACTTGTCGGTGCGCTCCTCCTCGGGATCGGGCTCTTCCTGGTGGGAGCCCTGATCGGCATGGCTCAGACCGCCGCCGTCATCGAAAGGCGGGCCCCCATGGACGCCATCACCAGGAGCGCCCAGCTGAGCAAGGGCTCGCGCTGGGCGATCGGTTCCGTCTTCGCCGTCCTCGTCCTCGCGCCGACGGCGGCGACTCAGATCGGAGCCGCCCAAGGGTGGCCGTCCAGTCTGGGACCGGGGTGGTACGCGCTGCTGGTGGTGGCGGAGATCTGCAGTTCCGCGGGGGTCGTCGCACTCACCCGGGCCTTCGTGGCCCTGGGAGGTGGCTCCACCCCGGCGCCGAGCGCACTCGCGCCCGCGCCCCGAACCGTTAGCCGGTGAAGAAGCGTGCCTTCTCGGCCAGATCGATCAGCGGCCCCCAGTAGAGACCCAGGACGATCGTCGTGGCGGCGGCCAGTCCGATCACCGCGGGGCCGAACCACCCGCCGCGCGACACCTCTACTTCACCGTCGCGCTCCTGCATGTACATGACGACGAGCACGCGCAGGTAGAAGAAGGCGGCGATGGCGCTCGTCAGTACGCCCACGACCACGAGGGCCGTATAGCCCGATTGGATAGCAGCACCGAATACGAGCAGCTTGCCGACGAACCCGCTCGTCACCGGGACGCCGGCGAGGGACAGCAGGAACAAGGTCAGAGCCCCGGCCATCGCGGGTCGTTCGTAGAAGAGTCCCTTCATGTCGGTGAGTCGCACGTAGCGCTCCTCGCGTCCCGAGATCACCGCGATCACCGCAAACGCACCCAACACCGTGATGCCGTAGGTCGCGAGGTAGAACAACGCGCCGGCCACACCGGGGTCACTAGTCGCGATGACCCCCGTCAGGACGAACCCCGCGTGGGCGATCGACGAATACGCAAGCATCCTCTTCACGTCTTCCTGCACGACCGCGAGCACCGATCCGATGATCATCGTTGCAACCGCGACGGCGATCAGTAGGGGACGCCAATCGGTGCGAAGAGAGAAGAGCGTTGCATCGAGCAGGCGCAATAATGCGGCGAACCCGGCGAGTTTCGAGCCGGCGGCCATGAAGCCCGTCACGGGTGAAGGGGCACCCTGGTACGCGTCCGGCGTCCACATGTGGAACGGAACCGCTGCGATCTTGAAACCGAGTCCCACGATCAGCAGTCCCGTGCCGATAACCAGCAGGCCGAGATGCTCCGGCGCGGTCGAGGCCAGGTACGTGAGCAACGACGGATCCCCTTGAGTGGCGGGATAGAAGTTCGTCGTTCCCGTGGCTCCGTAGCAGAGGGCGATACCGAGGAGAAAGAACGCCGACGAGAAGGCGCCGAGGAGGAAGTACTTCAGAGCCGACTCCTGGCTGGCGCGCGATCGGCGACGGAACCCGACGAGCACGTACAAGGCGAGGGAGAACATCTCGAGCGCGAGGAAGACCACGATGAGATCGGCGGCCGATGCCATCAACATCATCCCGGCGACGGCGAACGTCAGGAGCGCGTAGAACTCACCTTCCTCGATCCCTTCCGCGGTCAGGTAGTCGCGCGCGAGCCATACCGTGAGGACGCCGAAGGTCGCCAGGACGATCTTGCTGAACACCGCGAAGCCATCGGTCGCGATCATCCCGGAGAACTGGATGTCGTTCTGTCCCCACACCCCGACCGCGAGGACGATCGCGGCAGCGAACCCGGCGGTCGCGAGCACCGGAAGGTGCCACCCGCCCCACCGGTCGCCCACCAGGGCGTCGACGACGAGAAGCACCAGACCGGCGACGACGAGGGCGACCTCGGGCCCGATCCCGGCGAGTTCGACGTGGGGGGCCGTGAACCCCGCGGCGACGATCACGGCTGGGTCTCCGCCGAGCTCTGAAGCTCCGGCGTCGGGCGACCCTGGTTCAGAACGGTGACCACGCGCTGAGCTGCAGGTTCGATCCGGTCCAGGAACGGCTTCGGATACACACCGATAAACACGATGAGGGCGACGAGGGGGGCCAGCATGATCATCTCGCGCACCCTCAGATCGGGAAGAGTTCGGTTCGCCTCGAGGTCGGGCTCACCTTGGAACACCCGTTGGTACGCCCACAACAGATAGATCGCGGCGAGCACGATCCCGAACGCGGCCGGGATCACCCACCAGCGGTACGAAAGGAACGTACCGAGGAGCACCAGGAACTCGCCGACGAACCCGTTGAGGCCGGGCAGACCGAGCGATGACAACGCTACGAACAGAAAGACACCGGACAGGATCGGAACGCTCTTCGCCAGGCCCCCGAAATCGGCGATACGCCGTGTGTGGCGGCGGTCGTAGAGGGCACCCACGAGCATGAAGAGAGCTCCCGTCGACAGCCCGTGGTTGACCATCTGGAGGATCCCGCCGCTCATCCCTTGGATCGAGCCGACGAACACACCGAGCACCACGAACCCGAGGTGCGCGACCGATGAATAGGCGACGAGCCGCTTCAGGTCGCGCTGCATGATCGCCACGACCGCGCCGTACACGATGCCGATGATCGCCAGCGCCATGATCCAGGGCACGAATTCGCGAGCCGCGTTGGGGAACAGAGGGATCGCGAAGCGGATCAATCCGTACACGCCCATCTTGAGGAGAACGCCGGCCAGCATCACGGATCCCGCGGTCGGCGCTTCGGTGTGTGCATCCGGGAGCCACGTGTGTAACGGAACGAGTGGAACCTTCACGGCGAACGATGCGAAGAAGGCGAGGAACAACCAGCGCTGCACGCCCGCATCGAAATGAACCTGCGCCAGCAGCGTCTGGTAGTTGAACGTTGGGTTCTGCACGGAGAAGTAGACGTACAGGATGGCCGCCAGCATCAGCAGCGAGCCGACGAGCGTGAAGAGGAAGAACTTCATCGCCGCATAGATCCGGCGCTCGTAGCCCCACATGCCGATGAGCAGATACATCGGGACGAGCGTGGCTTCCCAGAACACGTAGAACAGGAACAGGTCGAGAGACGAGAAGACACCGAGCATCCCGGTCTCGAGCGCGAGGAGAAAGATGAAGTACGGCTTCAGGCGTTTCTCTATCGACCACGACGCGAGGATCCCCAGCGGCATTAGGAACGTGGTCAGCATCACCATCCACAAGCTGATCCCGTCTACGCCCGTCGCGTAGGAGATCCCCCATTGCGGGATCCACGATGCGGTCGACCCGAGTTGGAAGCCCGCGTTCGAAGTCTCGAAGTTGAGAAGCACGCCCAGTGAAGTAACGAAGGCGATCAACGAAACCGCAAGAGCTCCGTAACGGATCCATGTCGAACGCTGCGTTGGGATGAACGCCAACAGCAGAGCGCCCGCCAGCGGCACGAAGATGGTGATGTCGAGGAACGGCACGTCGCTCACGTCCCGACCCTCGCAAGCAGCACCGAGGTGATGATCACGACCCCGATCAGGAACGTCGCCGCGTAGGAGCGCACGTATCCCGATTGCATCCCCCGGATCGCCTCGGAAGTCCGCCCGACGAGACGGCCGATCCCGGTCACCGCCCCATCGATCACCTTGGGATCGAAGACGTCGGCGGCGAAAGCGGCCGCCCTCTTCGCCGGCAGGACGATCCCGTAGCCGTAGATCTCATCGACGTAGAACTTGTTGCGCGCCGCTACCGCGACGGGGCCGAGACGATGGACGAGCGTGCGCCGGCGAACGTTGCCGGAACGTGACAGATAGAGCGACCCCGCCACCGCGATGCCGAGCGCGGCCACCAGGAGCGCGCCCCCGGCCAGCAACCACGGGGTCAGCCCATGGGGGACCGTCGACTCGCCGACGACCGGCTCGAGGAAATGCTCGAGGGTGAGCGACCCCGGCAGGTTGAGAAAACCGCCGACGAGAGCCAACCCGGCCAGCGGGATCAACGCGACCGCCATCGTCCAGGGGACGTCGTGTGCGTGCACTCCCTCCGGGACCTTGACGCGTCCCTCGAAGACCCGGAAGTAAAGCCTCGACATGTAGAACGCGGTGAGGAACGCCGTCGCGATCCCGATCGCCCACAGGACGTATTCGCCCTGGGCCCACGCCGTGGCGAGGATGGCGTCCTTCGAGAAGAAGCCGGCGAACGGGATCACTCCGCAGATGGCGAGCCATCCCATCATGAACGTCCACCCGGTGATCGGCATGACCTTTCGGAGACCGCCCATCTCGCGCATGTCGGTCTCGCCACCGAGTCCGTGCATGACGGCCCCGGCGCCCAGGAACATCAGGGCTTTGAAGAATGCGTGGGTGACCAGGTGGAACATCCCGGCGGAGTACCCACCGACCCCATGCGCCAGGAACATGTAACCGAGCTGCGAGATCGTGGAGTACGCGAGGACGCGTTTGATGTCGTATTCGGCGGCCGCCATGAGAGCGGCCCACAACGCGGTCAGGGCGCCGATGTAACCGACCACGGTCAGTGCGATGCCCCCCGACGCCTCGAACAACGGGCTCATCCGGGCGACCATGTAGACCCCTGCGGTAACCATGGTCGCGGCGTGGATCAGTGCCGAAACCGGCGTCGGGCCTTCCATCGCGTCGGGTAGCCAGATGTACAGCGGTATCTGCGCGCTCTTTCCCGTCGCGCCTGCGAACAGCAGCAGGCAGATCGTCGTTGCAGTTCCGGCAGCCATCGCCCCGGCCTGCGCGTTGACCTGGCCGAGCGTGAGATTCCCCACCGTTCCGGCGATCAACAAGATCCCCAGCAGGAACGCGAAGTCGCCGATGCGGTTGACGATGAATGCCTTCTTGGCGGCGTTCGAAGCGGACGGCTTCTCGAACCAGAAACCGATCAACAAGAACGAACACAGACCGACGGCTTCCCATCCGACGTAGAGCAGCAGCAGATTGTCGGCGAGGACCAGCAGCAACATCGACGCGGTGAACAGGTTCAGATATGCGAAGAAGCGCGAGAAGCGCGGATCGCCCTTCATGTAACCGATCGAATAGATGTGGATCAACAGACCCACGCCGGTTATGACGAGCACCATCGTCACCGACAGGGGATCGATCAAGAAATCGAAGCCGACCTTGAACCCGCCGACGGATAACCAGTCGAACGCGTGGACCGCGATCGACCGGTGCTCTTCGGGTCGTTCCAGCAGGCGAACGAGAAGGACGATGGCCTCGAAGAACGCGCGCCCGACGGAGATCGCCGCTAACCAACCGACCCATCCCGGGATCCTCTGCGCGAGGGTCGACCATCGGTTGAGGCGAGACCCGAAGAACAGCAAGAAGACCGCGGTCGACAGCGTCGTGAGGATGATCGTCCCGGCGAGGCCGAGGAAGTCGGGTCCCGGGATCATCGGCTCAACAGGTGGATGTCGTCGACGTTGTCGGTCTCTCTGTGTCGCGAGATCAACGCGATGATCGCAAGGCCGACCACGACCTCGGCGGCCGCCACGACCAGCACGAAGAACACCAGAACCTGCCCATCGACGTTGCCGTGCATCCGCGAGAACGTCACGAACGCCAGGTTCACGGCATTGAGCATCAGTTCGATGAACATGAAGATCACGATCGCGTTCCGGCGGATGAGAACCCCGACGACGCCGATCGTGAACATCAGCCCGGCAAGGGCCAGGTAGTACCCCGCTGAGACCGTCATGCCGCGATGTCCTCCGTGCTCTGCCGGGGTGCGGTCGACAGCAGCGAGATCCGGCGAGCCATGACCATCACGCCGACGATCCCGACCACGAGAAGGACGGACGTCGCCTCGAACGGCAGTAGGTAGCGGCTGAACAACGCGTCGGCGAGGGCCTTGACGTTGCCCGGGTCGCGATTTATTTCTGTCAACGCATTCCCGTTCGCGGTGGTCCCACCCGCGACGAAGTCGACCCCTTTCCACGCGACGTAAAGGATCTCCACCGCCAGCAGGGCGCCGAGCGACAAAGCAAGCGCACGTTGCCCGGGGATCGGTTCGATCAGCGATTCCTCGCGATCCACGCCGAGCAACATGATCACGAAGAGGAACAGCACCATGATGGCGCCCGCGTACACGATGATCTGGATCGCGGCGACGAAGAACGCACCTTGGAGCAGGAACGCAACCGCAAGGGCGATCTGAGTCGCGACTAGGAACAACGCCGCGTGAACGGCGTTGCGAGCGAAGAGCATCGCGATCGATCCACCGAGCGCAACCACGAACATCACGCCGAAGACGATCTGCTCGAGGTTCACCGGTCGGCCTCCCGGTCGGGCGTGGTCGCGGTGCGCGCACCGGAGTCCATGATCGACTTCAGCCCTGTGTCGGGCGGCAGTTCCTTCTTGGTCTTCCAGTGCCTGAGGATCGGCTGGTCGACGATCAGTTGGTCCTTCGTGTAGATGAGGCCCTCGCGCGATTCCCCGGAGATCTCGTATTCGGTCGACATCAGCAACGCTTCGGTCGGACATGCCTCGACGCACAGGCCGCAGAAGATGCAACGCAGGTAGTTGATCTGGTAGATCTGCGCGTAGCGCTCGCCGGGAGAGAAGCGTGCTTCCGGCGTGTTCTCGGCCCCAACGACGAGGATCGCGTCGGCCGGGCACGCGCCTGCGCACAGCTCGCACCCGATGCACTTCTCGAGCCCATCCGGATGCCGGTCGAGGATGTGGCGACCCTTGTAACGGGGGAATGGCTCTCGTCGGACCTCGGGGTAGCTCACCGTCTCCTTGCGCCGGAAGACGTTGGAGATGACGACCTTCATCCCTTGCAAGATCTCAGGCAGTGCCACTGCGCACCCCCTTGGTCGGAGCCACCGCGGCCTTCAGCCGCGGATCTCCACGCCCAACCCATGCAAGGACGATCACGAACAAGGCGGCGAAGACTCCTATCCGAACGCCGCGCGCGATGCCGTCGGTATTGACCACGGCGGTGAACACGATCCAGCCCAGGGATGCGGGGATCAGCCGCTTCCACCCCAGCCACATCAATCGGTCGTAGCGCAACCGCGGCAACGTCGCACGCAGCCACACGAAGAGGTACACGAACGCGCCCGTCTTCAGCGTGAACCACAGGACCGGCCATATCCACGGGAGGAAGGAGAACTGGGGGCCGTGCCATCCACCGAAGAACAACGTCACGGCGATCGCGGAGATGGCTACGACGTGGATGTACTCACCGAGGAAGAACATCGCGAAGCGGATGCCCGAGTACTCGGTGTGGAACCCGGCAACCAACTCGGTTTCCGCTTCGGGGAGATCGAACGGCGCCCGGTTGGTCTCGGCGATACCGGCGATCAGGAAGATCAGGAACGCCGGCCACTGCGACAGGATGTACCACTTGGGTAAGAACGAGAAGGCGTGCGAGATCTGTTCGAGCACGGGGATCCCGTCGAAGAACGTGACCTTCCCGAGCGTGTGTGCCTGCGCCGCGACGATGTCGACGGTGCTCAGGCTTCCGGCCGCCAGCACGATGGGAACGATCGAGAGGCCGAGCGCGATCTCGTAGGAGATCAGCTGGGCAGTGGACCGGATCCCACCCAGTAACGGGTACTTCGAGCCCGACGCCCACCCGGCCAGCACGACCCCGTACACGCCGAGGGAGCCCATCGCAAGGAAGTAGAGGACACCGATGTTGAGATCCGACAACACGAGGCTGATGTCGTGTCCGGCGATCCGAACGTTGTCACCGAGTGGGATCACCGCGAACGCCAGGAACGCGGGGACCATCGCGGCAACCGGAGCGATCGCGTAGGTCCAGCGATCCGCGTTCGCAGGCCGGAAATCTTCTTTGAAGAAGAGCTTGATGCCGTCGGCCAGTGTCTGCAGCAGCCCCCACGGCCCCCAGCGGTTCGGACCGATACGAGCTTGCATGTCTGCGATGACCTTGCGCTCGAACCACACGACGAGCATCGTGAGGACCAACAGCGCGACGAAGATCACTACGACCTTGATCAGCGCGATCACCACCGCCGCCGTGATGAAACTCATGGAGCGGTCACCGTCACGGTTGGGTTGATGCCGGACATCAACGTGTTCGCACGCAGCCCGTCCTGGTCGTAAGGAACGAAGACGCACCCGCGCGCGATGTCGGAAACCACGATCTTCAACGAGGCGCGATTACCGGCGCCCTCGAGGACGACCTCGTCACCGTCGGCGAGGCCCAGCTCCTTCACGTCCTCGTCATTCATCTCGACGAACGGCTTCTTCTGCAGCTTCCGCAGTGCGACGCTCTTGGAGACCATCGCCCCCTGGTCGTAGATCATCCGCCCCGCCAACAACACGAACGAGCCGGACGACGCAGCCGCTTCCGAGTCGCCGGGTTCCACGCGCTGCGAGGCAGGACCCTCCGAGTCCGCAGGCGGCGGCACCGACGGGATGAAGCCCGGGCGTTGTTTGGCTTCGAACGCCCGCAGCTCCCACGAGAGGGGCCAGTTCTGTCCCGTCTGGAACGGCGCTCCCTGGCGGTAACCCTTGGGGTACTGACCGCCCGGGCCCGCCATCGCGATCGCGGATTCGTAGGACTCGCCCACGTAACCCGTCTGGTCTTGTTCGCGGAGGGGAAGGATGCGCTGTTGCCGCAGCGCCTCGAGGTCTACGTCCGCATGTGACGGAACCTGCTTCTTCAGATCGGCCCACACATCCTCGAAGGACGACCACGACCAGTCCTTGCCCGCAGAGGTCGCGATCGAGGCGCAGATGTCCCATACCGGCCGAGCCGTCCCGGGAGGCGAGACAACCGGCTCGAGCTTCTGCAGACGGCGTTCCAGGTTGGTGAGTGTCGCCTCGCGTTCGGCATAAGCGGCTACCGGGAGCACCACGTCGGCGTAAGAAACCGTCTCCGTCGGGAACAGTTCGGTCACCGCGACGAAGACATCGGACGAGAGCGCCTTGCGAGCGAGCTCGGCGTCGGGGAAGTCGGCGATCGGATCGGCCCCGAAGACGAGCAGCGCGTCGAGCTCTCCGGCCGCGGCGGCCTCGAGGATCGCGCGGGTGTCCTTACCGGATGAATCGGCAGGGACGGCGCCCGGATCGAGTTGCGGGTGGAGCCCCATGTCTAGTGCACCCTGCGATCCGGAGTGCGGGACACAGATCAGAACGCCCGCGTCGATCGACGCGGCGAAACGAGCGATGTCGGAGGCGACCTCCGACTCGTCGCGACCGGGTGACGAAGGTCCCCAGACGACCACCGTGGGCCCGTCGAGCTCGTCGAACGCGGCCAGCGCTTTGCCCTCGTCGCCGGGGGCGCACCTGATGGAGTGCTCCGCGAGCGAGTCGAGAGACGTGCGCCGCGGAGAAACGGTTATCAACTTGGCGCCGCGCTCCACGGTCGCGTTGCGAAGGCGCAGATACAGGACCGGAAGTGTCTCCTTGGGGTCCGGGCCGACGTAGACGATCGATCTCGCGTTCACGAGGTCGAGCAAAGTCGCGGTCGACCCGGCCACCCCGCCGTGCTCGGCGAAGACCTCGTAGGGGGCTCCCGCGTCCTGGATGCGTGAGTCGACGTCCTCGGTCGAGATGACCTCGCGCGCCAGCCTCCCGATCGCGAAGGAGTCCTCGGTCATCAGATGGCCGCCGGCGATGACGCCCACGCGCTTGCCCTCGACGGCCTCGGCGATCCGCTTGGTCGCCTCTCCCCACGACGTGACCTCGAACCCGTCGTCGGCGCCGCGCACCAGCGGGTTCGTAAGGCGGTCCCCGCTCGACAGGTAGTGGTAGCCGAAGCGTCCCTTGTCGCAGATCCAGAAGTCGTTCACCTGCTCGTTCGGCAGGGCCTGGCAGCGGACGACCTTTTCGTCGCGAGTTTCGTTCGTGAGCGGGCAACCGACGGAGCAGTAGTTGCACACGCTCGGCGCGGTCTGGAGATCCCAGGGACGCGACACGAAGCGATACGGCTTTGACGTCAGCGCGCCGACCGGGCAGATCTGGATCGTGTTTCCCGAGAAGTAGCTGTCGAACGGTTCGTCGTTGAAGGTAAGGATCTGGGTTCCCGCGCCGCGATCGACGAGCTGGATGAACTGGTCACCCGAGATCTCGTCGCAAAACCGCACGCAGCGCCAGCACAGCACGCACCGTTCCCGATCGAGCACCACGAGATCCGAGATCTCGAGCGCTTTCTCGTAGGTGCGCTTCGGTTCGACGTAGCGCGACGAACCGGGTCCGTGACGATAGGTCTGGTCCTGCAACGGGCACTCGCCGCCGCGGTCGCAGATGGGGCAGTCGAGGGGGTGGTTGATCAGCAGGAACTCGAGCATCCCCTCCTGCGCGTCGACCGCCTCCGCATCGACCGTGTTCACGACCATCTCGTCGGCGACCGGCGTTGCACAAGCCGGGAGAAGCTTGCGCTGACCCTCGACCGCAACCAGGCACATGCGGCAGACGGCAACCGACTTCATGCCCGGGTGGTAGCAGAAGCGCGGAACGAAGATGCCCATCTCCTCGGCGACGTCGATCAGCATCCGGCCCTTGTCGGTCGAGATCGTCGTCCCGTTGATGGTCAGGGTTACCTTGTCGTCCGCCGCCCCGTTCTGACTCACGAAGACTCCACGTCATCACTCGAGATGCCCGCGGAAGGTTGCTCTGTGACTCCGGCCTCGCCCAACCCCACGCCGGAACGAGCGCCGACGAGAACGCGGTGCTCCCCGTCGAACGGGCATCGGCCTTCGTCCACATGGCGCTGGAATTCGTCGGTGAACAGCTTCACGTTCGAGCGCAGAGCCCACGACGCCGCGTCGCCCAAGGGGCAGAAGGCGCGCCCGTCGATGCCGTTCGCGATGTCGAGGAGGAGGTCCATGTCCTCCGGGCGTCCCTCCCCGTGTTCGATCCGTTCGAGAACCTTGACGG
>DASSMG010000097.1:0-12447 GCA_035688995.1 Actinomycetota bacterium | reverse complement strand
ACCCAGCCCGGCGGGGCAAAGACCTGCCCGTGGGTTGGGGGCCGCGTGTTCCCCCCGGTCTGCAAGTCGCGACGTCGTCGTGCTGGCCGCGGGAGCCGGTGTAGTGGCAGCGGTTCTCCCGGCGCGACGCGTGGCGCGGATGGAATGTCCAACGTCAACCGAAACACGACACGATGGGAGTGGGCCCCCAGGGACTCGAACCCTGCCCGCCGGATTAAAAGTCCGGAGCTCTACCTGATGAGCTAGGGGCCCTTAGGGGCCGCAGACTACTGGGGCGCGACCGTCAATCGCAGACCCTCGACACCGATCACTCGGACCGCGTCTCCCGCCGCGACGGGCGGGTCGCTGACGGCCGACCACAGATGCCCTTTGACTTTCACTTGTCCGTTCGGGGTGCAGTCCGTGGTGGCGATGCCCGGCATCCCGAGGATGCCTTCTCTGCCGGTGATCGCGCGGACGCGCCGCCATCGCAGCCACACGAAGATCTCGGCGATCTCGAGCGCGGCGACCGCAGCGATCAATCCGAAACGGGCAACGCCGTGGAGGAACAGGATCGCGATCGTCGTCCCGACGACGAACGCCATCTATCGGTCTCGCGGTCGCGGGACGAGGCGGTAACCGACGTTACGGATCGTTTCGATGAGAGTCTCGTGTTCAACGCCGAGCTTCGCGCGCAGTCGTCGGATGTGGACGTCGACCGTGCGCGTGCCGCCGTAATAGTCGTAGCCCCACACCTCCCGCAGCAGCAGATCGCGGTCGCACACGCGGCCGGGTCGCTGAGCCAGGAACTTCAGCAACTCGAATTCCTTGTAGGTCAGGTCGAGCGGCCGGCCTCGTACGTACACCTGGTAGTTGTCCGGATTGACGGTGAGATCCCCGACCTTGAGAACTCCAACCTCCTCGCCTCGACCGGAACGGCGAGTGGCCAGAGCGAGTCGTGCGGAGATCTCCCCGACCGATGCGTCGACGAGAAGGAAGTCGTCCGCACCGACTTCGAAGCGGAAACGAGCGACCGCTTCTTCATCGACCACGACGAGTATCGGAGGGAGACCGATCTCCCACGCGAGGGCCAGTCTCCTCGTTGCGTCCTGGGCTCCCTCGAGATCGGTCGTGGCGTCGATCAGGATCAGGTCGGGGTGGACCGTGACGAGGTCTGTCGCCTCGGTGTCTTTGAGCGACATCGTGACGATGCCGTAGGGGGCGACGGGGAACGCGGGTAGCAGATCCCGGATGTCGCCGGCTTGGTCGGACAGCAGCAGAACGGTCCATGCCATGTACCAAATGGTGAACCAGTTTGAGCGTTCTCGCTACTGCGGGTCTCGGGGCCCCACGCTCTTGGCAGGCAGCGGCCCGGGCGACCCTTCCCGCCACCGATTCGTTATGGGGAGGCGCCGGTCGCGTCCGAACGCCTTGACGGTCACCTTCGGGCCGGGTGGCGCCTGGCGCCGCTTGTACTCGGCACGATCCACCAGAGCGATCACCTTTTCGACGGTCGCCCGGTCGTGGCCGAGCTTGACGATGTCATCGATGGCGGCGTCTTCCTCGATGTAGAGCTCGAGGATCGGGTCGAGCACGTCGTAGGTCGGTAGGGAGTCGGAGTCCTTCTGATCGGGGCGCAGCTCCGCGGACGGTGCTTTCGTGAGGACGTTCTCGGGGATGACCTCGCCATCCCGATTGCGGTAGCGAGACAGCGCGTACACCTGAGTCTTGAAGACGTCCTTCAGCAGCGCGAACCCACCGGCCATGTCGCCGTAGAGGGTGGCGTAGCCGCACGCCATCTCCGACTTGTTTCCCGTCGCGATGACGAGGTGTCCGTATCGATTGGAGATCGCCATCAGGAGATTCCCCCGGATGCGCGCCTGCAGGTTCTCTTCGGCAAGGCCCATCTCGCTGTCCCCGAATGTTCGTCGTAGGGCATCGAGATACGACCGGTAGGTCTCCGCGATCCTGATCTCGATGAATTCGATCCCGAGGTTGGCTGCCAATGACTTGGCGTCCGTGCGCGAGTGCCCCGACGAGAATTCCGAGGGCATCGCAACGCCCAATACCGCGTCGGGACCCAGTGCGTCGGCGGCGATGACCGCGGTGAGTGCGGAGTCGATCCCCCCCGAGAGCCCGACCACGGCCTTGGAGAAACCGTTGTTGCGCGCGTAGTTGCCGAGGCAGGATCTCAGTGCCTCGTACACCTCTTGCGCATCCTCGAGGGGGCCGGTCACCGGGGGGACGACCTGTTCCGAGGAACGCTCCGGTAGTTGCACCTTCACGCGCGTGATGCGCTCGGACACTTGTCGGGCCTCACCGACGGGAACGTCGACTAGAGCGATGCAACCTTCGAACTGGGGCCATCTTGCGATCACCTGACCCTGCGGGTCGATGACCAACGAACCTCCGTCGAAAACGAGCTCGTCCTGCGCGCCGACTTCGTTGACGTACGCGATCGAGGCTCGAGCCCGCCGAGCGCGGTCTCCGAGCATCGTGGCGCGCTCCTCGACCTTTCCTTTGTGGAACGGCGACGCGTTGATGTTGATCACGAGTTGCGCTCCGGCGTCACCCTGATCGATCACCGGTCCCGTGTCGCTCCACGCGTCTTCGCAGACGCAGACTCCCACCACACCTTCATCGGTATCCAGCAGGACGTGACCGTGACCCGGGCTGAAATACCGGGCTTCGTCGAAGACGCCGTAGTTCGGCAGGAGGTGCTTGTGGTACGTGGCCAGGACCTCACCGGCCTGGCAGATCGCGGCCGCGTTGAAGATCGTCGACCCACGAAGATCGACGAATCCGATCACCGCAACAACGTCCCGGGTCCCCGCGGCGAAACGCGCTAACGCATCCAGGTTGGCCGTGACGAACGACTTCTTGAGAAGGAGATCCTCGGGTGGGTAACCCGTGAGGGCCAGCTCCGGGAACGCGACGATCTGGGCCCCGTTTTCTTCCGCCTCGTCGTAAGCGGCCGTGACGGTGGCGAGGTTTCCCTCGATGTCACCGACGATGCTTCCGATCTGAGCGAGCGCCAGCCTGATCACGTTTCCAGCCTAGGACAGGTATCGGGCGATTTAACGAAACGGAAACGCGCGAGCCTTAATCTCGACCCGTGGAACGCCAACAGGATTACGTCCTCCGGATGATCGAAGAGCGCGGCATCCGATTGGTGTGGTTGTGGTTCACCGACGTTCTCGGCTTCCTCAAATCATTCGCGGTAACGGCGGAGGAGCTCGAGCAGGCTTTCGACGAGGGGATCGGCTTCGATGGGTCGGCGATCGAGGGCTTCGCTCGAGTGCAGGAATCCGACATGCTCGCTCGTCCCGACGCCGGAACGTTCCAGATCATCCCTCCGCGCGAAGGCCAGCCGGAGAGTGGCGGGACGGGACGGATGTTCTGCGATGTCTACACGCCCGACGGCCGCCCCTTCTGGGGCGATCCTCGCTACGTCCTCCGTCGCAACCTGGAACGCGCCTCCGAGTCGGGCTTCACGTTCTACGTGCACCCCGAGATGGAGTTCTTCCTCTTCCGCAGCGAGAACGACCCCACCCCGATCGATCACGGCGGCTATTTCGACCTGACACCGGTAGAGGTGACCCAGGAGTTGCGCCGCGACACCATCGCGGTGCTCGAAAGGATGGGCATCCCGGTCGAGTTCTCGCACCATGAGGTGGCTCCGTCGCAACACGAGATCGACCTTCGTCATGCCGATGCCCTGACGATGGCGGATTCCGTAATGACCTATCGCATGGTGGTCAAAGAGATGGCCGCGTCGCGCGGGATGTACGCGACGTTCATGCCCAAACCGGCGACCGATCTACCGGGCTCGGGGATGCACACGCACCTGTCGTTGTTCGAAGGCGATTCGAACGCGTTCCACGACTCGTCCGACGAGTACCACCTCTCGAAGGTCGCGAAGGCGTTCATCGCGGGTCTGATCGTGCACGCGCGCGAGATCACACTGGTGACGAATCAGTGGGTCAATTCCTACAAGCGTTTGATCACCGGACGTGGATACCCTGTGGCGGAGGCTCCGGTGTACGTGTGCTGGGGCCGCCACAATCGCTCTGCCCTGATCCGCGTGCCGATGTACAAGCCGCGCAAGGATCAGTCAACGCGCATCGAGTTCCGGTCACCCGATCCTGCCTGCAACCCCTACCTGGCGTTCTCGGTGATCCTCGCGGCAGGTCTTAAAGGGATCACCGAGGCTTACGAACTACCGCCCGAAGCGACCGACAACATCTACGAGATGGGCGAGACGGAACGACGTTCGCGCGGTATCCGCCAGTTGCCCGACGATCTCTTCGAGGCCATCCGCGAGATGGAGGGTTCGGAACTCGTAGCGGAAGCTCTCGGCGAGCAGGTCTTCGAATATCTATTGAGGAACAAGCGTGCCGAGTGGAACCAGTACAAGGGGTACGTCAGCCCGTACGAGGTGCAGCGCTACCTTCCGCTTCTCTGAGTCGCGGTGTCGGGTCCTCTCACGTGGGGTGCCCGCGATCGCGTCGACCCGCACTCCTCCAACCCACAACGGCCCCCAATACGAGTCGTAGAGCGAACGGACCTGAACCCCTTCGGAGCTGGTTGCCGACACGAAGTTGCCGTTACCGACGTAGATCCCCACGTGCCCGACGCCGTCGCCGCCGGTTGCCTGGAAGACGAGATCGCCCGGTTGGAGGTCGGACGGTGATGCGATCCGGGTGTATCCGTCGGTGCCTCCCAGCGCGTACTGCGCCGACGACGAGTGGGGCAGCGTGATGCCGAAGCCCGAGTACACCCACATCGTGAAGCCGGAGCAGTCGAATCCCCCGGGGCTGGTGCCGCCGTACGAATACGGCGTTCCTACCGCGGTCAGGGCTCGTGCGACCAACTGCTCGGAGCGGCTTGCCGTGTCTCGATCGCGGCTCACCGTGGCTGAGCCGCGGTGTTTCACTCGTCCCACACCGTCCGGAGTGGGGGCCGGTGCGGCGGCCGCGGGAGTGGCCGCGACCGCCGTCGCGACCAGCGCGAGCGCGCAGATGCGTGCAGCAGCTTTCATCAATGACCTCCCTGGTCTGCCGCTCGCCTCGAGTGGCTGCCGGGGGCAGCTCGCCGCGATCTCGAGGGCGGCTCCGAGCGGGCATGGCCCGCCGCCCGCATGGGGCGCGTAAGTTCGGGCCACGGTAGGCGCGAGTGGGCCTCGTGAACACCCGCGTGGGCCGGGAAAAACGCGAAGAATCGTTGTGGACGAGACACAAAGGAATGGACTAAAGGATGTGGACCGAGGCGTGAACGTGGACGCCGGGTACTACGAGGCTCGCAGCGCCGCCCTGCGCGCCGCGAGCCGATCCTTGGCCGAGCTGCTCGATACCGATCCCGGCGCCGATGAGGCCCTAGCGGATACCGAGGCCCTTCCGGATGCGGCCGCCTACCGCGCCGGGGCGCTGGAGGCGGTGGAAGCAGACGGTTGGGCGGGGCTTCGGCGATTCAAGCGGCACCGGCTATTGGGCATCGCCGCCCGGGACCTCGCGGGAGAAGTGAACCTCGAACGCGTGGGCCTTGCGATCGCGGATCTCGCCGACGCGGTCTTGGCCGCGGGTTTGTCCGCGACCGGGATCTCGACATCGGTCGCGGTGATCGCGATGGGCAAGTTGGGTGGGCGCGAGCTCAACTACGCGTCGGACATCGATCTCATGTTCGTCGTCGAGGACGACCCGCAGGGAGCCACGAAGGCGGTCGAGAGACTCGTCGCGGAGCTCACGGCGTTCGGCCCCGAGGGTCAGGCTTACCGCGTCGACCTGAACCTCCGCCCGGAAGGCCGCAGCGGACCTGTCGTCCGATCGCTCGACGCCTACCTCGAGTACTACCGGCGGTGGGCACAACGATGGGAATTCCAGGCGTTGATCAAGGCGCGTTTCTGCGCGGGGGATGAATCGGTGGGCGACCGGTTCATCGAATCGACGCGTCCGTTCGTTTTCGTCGAACAGCTTTCCGCCGAGGACGTCGCGAACATCCGGAAGATGAAGGAGCGCGTCGAACAGCACGCCCAGCGCGTTGCGCGTCGAGGGCGCAGCACGGAAGCCGACGACGTGAAACTCGGACCCGGAGGGATCCGGGACATCGAGTTTTCGGTGCAACTCCTTCAACTGGTCCATGGTGGTGGCGACCCGGCGGTGCGAAGCGGAAACACCCTCGAAGCTCTCGGTGCGCTGACGGAGGGCGGGTACGTAGCGGACGACGACGCGGCCGGGCTCGCAACCGCGTACACCTGGTTGCGAACCGTCGAGCACCGCTTGCAGCTGTGGCAGGAACGTCAGGTTCACCACCTCCCCACCGACCACGAGAGCCGAAGCCGTGTGGCTCGCGTGATGGGATTCCGCGATTCGCCGGCAGCCACGGCCCTGGAGCGATTCGAGGATCGCCACCGTGCCGTGCTGGCCGACGTGCGATCGCGTTTCGAACGCCTCTTCTATCGACCGATGATCGAGTCGCTCAGCGATCCCGCAACCGCGCGCCTGTCGCGCGAGGCGCTCCGCGATCGTTTGGCGGTTCTCGGGTTCCGCGATGTCGATCGGGCCGCGCGCACACTCGACGATCTGGTGTCGGGGGTCGGTCGGCGTGCGAAGTTGTTCCGGGTGCTAACCCCCGCGCTGCTGCGACACCTCACCACCACGCCGCTCCCGGACGAGGGCCTCTTCGGGTTCCTCAAAGTGGGGCAGAGTCTCGAGACGCGATCGGACGTTCTCGGGGCGCTGCGCGACAACCCTCCCGGCCTCGAGGCATTGGCTCGCATCCTCGGAAGCGGTCGCTTGTTGTCCGACGTCCTCACGCACGTTCCCGACGAGATCTCGGTCATCGCGGAGGAACGCGGCGTAAGTGAACCGAAGGATGCCGATCGATTGCACCGCGAAGGCGTCGCATCTCTGGAATGGCGGGATCCGGCTCGACGGCTCGATGGATTGCGACGGTTCAAGAGACGCGAGATGTTGCGCATCGCGGTTGCCGATATCAACGCTTCGATCGACGTCGGGACGGTCGGAGAGTCGCTCGCAGATCTGGCCGATGCTTGCCTCCACGCTGCGTTAAACGAGGAGGGCGTGGACCGCTTCGCGATCATCGGGATGGGGAAACTCGGGGGCCGCGAGTTGAGCTACTCATCGGACATCGACGTGATGTTCATCCACGACACGACCCCGGAAGAGGCCGAACATGTGGCCGAGCATCTGATGAAGGCCATCGGCGAAGTCACACCGGAGGGTCAGGCGTTCCGTATCGACGCCGCCCTGCGTCCCGAGGGGCGGTCCGGTCCACTGGCACGTTCTCTGCGCTCGGCGCAGGAGTACTACGAGAAGTGGGCCCAGACGTGGGAGTACCAGGCATTGATAAAGGCCCGCGTGGCCGCCGGCAGCACGGAGATCGGCAGCGAGTTCCTGTCGATGACGCATCCCCTCAGTTATCGCGGCGAGCTCGCCCCCGCGGCTCTGGCGGAGATCCGCCATCTCAAGGGAAGGATGGAGCGCGAACGCGTGCCGCGCGGCGTCGATCCACGTCGTCATCTGAAGATGGGTCCCGGCACCATCTCCGACATCGAGTTCTCGATCCAGATCCTGCAATTGCAGCATGGGGCGAAGCACGAGGACCTTCGCGTCACCAACACCTTGCGTGCCCTCGAGCAAGCAGCACGGCTGGAGCTCCTGGAGGAAAACTCCGCGAGGTGGCTCGCAGATGCGTATCGGTTCCTAGCGCGAGCGCGCAACCGTCTCTATTTCATGTTCGGGAAGCCCGTCGACGTGATGCCGACCAAACCGGAAGATCTCGAAGCACTGGGCGTGAGTCTCGGCTATCGCGATCAACCTCGCCAAGAAGTGGAGGAGGACTACCTACGACTCACGCGGCGCGCCCGCAAGGTTGCGGAAAGATTGATCTACGGCTGAACAGAGTGTTTGGCGATCGCACCAAACATGAGCGCCAGGATCGCGAGCACCACGAGCGTCAGTCCAATGTTGCGCGCGAACTCGACCCTTCGGTCCGCGGGGGCCATGAAGACCACCGTCACAATGAGCGCCGCGAGCACGAGGAGTATCGGTAAGTAAGTCATCCCTGTTCGGGGTGTCCCAGCGTCGAGCGGATGATCCCGAGTAACTCGTCTCCGTAGCTCACCTTGTCCACCCACCCGTCCGCGCCCCGCCCGGCCGCTTCTGCCATCAACGATCGCCCGGCGGCGGTGACGACAACGATCTTCGTTCCGGGGCAGGTCAGCTTGATCTCGGAGATCGCGTCGAGGCCGTCCACGTGGGGCATCATGAGATCCATCACGACCAGGTCGGGCTGGGTTTCCTTCACCAGCGAGATCGCACCGCGACCGTCGGCCGCTTCTCCGATGATGTCGAATTCCTCCTCTAGGCGAAGACGCAAAAGCTCACGCATATCGGCGTCGTCGTCGACGAGAACGATCCGGTTGCGCATCGCCATGACGCGAAGCCTGCCATTAAGCAAGGAGGGGTGCCGTTGGGCACCCCTCCAGGTCTTTCTGCGAACCTTCGTTCTTAGATGTCGTAGTACAGGTAGAACTCCCACGGGTGCGGGCGGAGCCGGATCTCGTCGACCTCGTGAGCGCGCTTGTACTCGATCCAGTGCGTGATGACGTCCTCGGTGAAAACGCCACCCTCCAGCAAGTAGTCGTGGTCTCGCTCGAGGGCGTCGAGAGCCTCGGGAAGCGATCCCGGGACCTGCGGGACCTGCGCGAGCTCCTCGGGAGGCAGCTCGTAGAGGTCCTTGTCGACCGGATCGGGCGGCTCGATCTTGTTCTTGATCCCGTCGATGCCGGCCATGAGCAGCGCAGGGAACGCGAGGTACGGGTTGCAGCTCGGGTCCGGGCACCGGAACTCGAGGCGCTTGCTCTTCGGCGACTTCGAGTAGAGCGGGATCCGCACTGCGGCGGAGCGGTTCCGCTGGCTGTAGACGAGGTTCACCGGAGCCTCGTAGCCGGGAACGAGTCGCTTGTAGCTGTTGGTAGTCGGGGCACAGAGCGCCAGCAACGAGCCGGCGTGCTGCAGGAGACCCCCGATGTACCAACGAGCGATGTCCGACAGTTGCGCGTAACCGAGCTCGTCGTACATGAGCGGCTCGCCGTCTTTCCACAGGCTCTGGTGCACGTGCATGCCCGAGCCGTTGTCCTGGAAGATCGGCTTCGGCATGAAGGTGACCGTCTTGCCGTGCCGCAACGCGACGTTCTTGACGACGTACTTGTAGAGCATCAACCGGTCGGCCATCGTCAGCAGAGGCGCGAATCCGGTGTCGATCTCGGCCTGGCCGGCGGTGCCGACCTCGTGGTGATGGACCTCGACCGGGATGCCGAGTTCGCGAAGCGTGACCACCATCTCGGAACGCAGGTCCTGGTAGTGGTCCATCGGCGGTACCGGGAAGTAGCCCTCTTTGTAACGCGGCTTGTATCCGAGGTTCCGTCCGCCTTCTTCGGCACCGGAGTTCCACACACCCTCGACCGCACCGATGTAGTGGTAGCTCGAGTGCTGGTTCTGATCGAACCGGATCGAGTCGAAGATGTAGAACTCGGCTTCAGGACCGAAATACGCGGTGTCCGCGATGCCGGTTCCCCGCAGGTAGTCCTCCGCTTTGCGCGCGATGTAGCGCGGGTCGCGTGAATAGAACTCGCCGGTTACCGGATCCTTGACGTACGCGTTGATGATCAGGGTCGGATGGGTCCGGAACGGGTCCATCACGGCCGTGTTGGGGTCGGGCACGAGGATCATGTCCGACTCCTGGATCTCTTGGAACCCACGGATCGACGAGCCGTCGAATCCGTATCCCTCCTCGAACGCGTCCTCGGTTAGCTCCTCGAACGGCATCGAGAAGTGCTGCATCAGCCCGGGAAGGTCGGAGAAACGGATGTCGACGAACTGGGCATTGTTCTGCTGTCCGAGCTTGATCGCATCCGATGCACTTGCTGCCATCGCACCTCCTACACATCCGTCACCGGCGCGCGGCTCGGCGACCTTCAATTACGAACGTCCTGGACCCTAGTGGGGAGCGGTTTCCGCGTCGTTTCTGGGGTGTTACGACCTCGTTACGTGGGGCTTCGCGCTTATGGGTTTTCGCGTTGCGCGATCCACTGGTCCAGACGCTCGGCTTCTTCGGCGTAGGCGTGCTCGATTCCGTCGACGATCCACCCCTCGACCCGGCCCCCGTAGATCGGCACGTTCACCTTGACCCGCCCCGAGACGACTCGTTCGGTTCCACCGTTCTCGGCGGTGATCTCGATATGCCCTTCTGCCTCGAGCAGGTCGCCGCCTATCTCGGGGATGACGACCCACGTCCAGCGATGTTCCTGCGGGTGCCACACGGCCTCTTCGATCCACGCAGGATCCCCGTTACCGATGAAGCGCCGGGCGGCCGAGGGGAGCTCGACGTCAAGCACGCAGCGGGTGCGCCGGACCACCGCGCCGTCGTCTCGTTCCTCCTGCGACTCGAGGTGCCGCTCCTTAAGCGACTCGACGTCGGACAATGAACGCTGGAAGTCCTGATCTAGAAGCGCCGCTACGACGGCTTCGGGATCGTGGGCGAAATGATGGGTGACCGAGAAGTCCACGGCGGGCAGCAGGATATCCGAGGGGCAAAAGCCCCATTAGTTTACAGACGTTGACTTCGTTAACAGTAATTGCTAGATTTTCGGCTTCGGGGAGAAGTCTTTCCCCCAGCGGAGCGCTCATCACGTAGGGGCGAAACAAGCCACGGAACGGGGTTCATCAATGGCTCGTAGACGCGCTCGCTATCTGCTCGTATCACTGATGGCACTACTCGTGCCGTTCGCGGCAGGCGCGCGCGCCGATGATTCCGCCACTCCCGCGGTAAATGCGTCCGTCGCGGACGCGTCGCCGACTCCTACGAGCGCATCCCCCACCCCGACGTCGAGCTCTCCGTCGCCGACCCCAACCGCCACGTCAACGTCGCCCACTCCCAGCGCGACACCGTCGAGTTCCCCAACGGTGCAACCGTCGCCGGGCGGATCTTCGTCGCTCGTGGTGACGACGACGTCGAATCGTTCGTTCGCCCAGCTCGGTGCCGAGGTTCGCATGACGGTGACCGTCACGAATGTTGGATCGGCCCCGGCCCTCGAGGTCGGCGTCGTCGACACGGTCCCCGGGGAATTCGACGTTCTGGGCGTTCCCATACTCGACGGGCTGGTCGGCCAGAACCTGATCTCCGTTGGCAACCGCGAACAGATCGTGTGGTCGGTCGGAGTCCTCGAACCGGGTCAATCTCTCGATCTCCCCTGGTTCGCGCAAGTCATGCACGAGGGTGACCTGGCGGCCGACAACACCGTCGCGGCCGCGTCCACCGAGGATGTCACTCGCAACGCGTCCCGCACCTATCTAGGAGGTTCCACCTCGCCTCAGGTCGCGCACAACGGAGGCGGCGACCGATCCACCACTACCAAGCGAGTGAGGCGAGTCGTCCGCTATCGCACCCGGACCGTCCCGGATGTCGGCGCCGGTTCGAGCGCGTTGCCTTTCACCGGCGCGCCGGCCTTCCCATTCGTGATCGGCGGTATCGGGGCCATCATGTTCGGCGCGCTGCTGCTGTTGTTGGCGCGACGTAGACGGTTCGCCATCGTTGTCCTGTGCATCGCGCTGTTGGCGATGACCGCTTGCGTCGATTCGTCAAGCGATAACGACGTGGCACAGGGTCCCAGCCCCACCGACACCGTTCTCGGCAAGCGCCTCCATAACAATGGCGATCGGGGGACCGACAACAACGGCACGAACGGCGACGACACGCGCGGTAACGGCGAACGATCGAAACCTCAAGATCGTGTCGAAGGCAAGAGGCTGACTCGTGGCGGAGATGTTGCCGGGGGCGTCCCCGGCACCACCCCGACTCAGGTTGCATTCCACGAGGTTCGTGTTCCGGTCTTCCGCACGGTGACGGTGACCGTTCCGGCCCCCCCGACTCCGGCGGTTCCTCTAACTTCTTTGTCGGGAGGGAACACGTTGACGTTCGCGTGGGACGAGCCGTCCCGCACGGTGACGACCGCTACCTCGTCCGTCGTGTTCGACGATCAGGATGCAGAGATTCGCGTCGATCAGGATTTCGGCAGCGATTCGATCTCGAACACCGTGACACTTACGAACGTGTCGGACCACGAACTCGCCATCGACGGACGTTTGGTCCTCGACGTGAGCGGACCGACGGGGGCACATCTGACGTCACCGACGATCACGCAAACGATCGCCCCAGGAGGTTCGGTCACGACGCAGTTCCGCTACGTGCTTCCCAGCGGGAGTTACACCGCAGTGCCGAGCTTCGAAGCCGGCTAAGACGTCTCCGTCAGTGCACTAGCCCGCGCCGGAAGCCTTCCGCGACGGCTTCGGCACGGTCGCGCACGCTGAGCTTTCGGTAGAGCTGTTTCAGGTAGGTCTTCACGGTCTCTTCCGAGACGAAGAGTTGCTCGGCGATCTCTTTCGTTGA
>DASSMG010000096.1:0-2481 GCA_035688995.1 Actinomycetota bacterium | reverse complement strand
GGGATGATGTGGTGGGTCTTCGCCGGGCCCGGCGGTCTCGATCCTGGTCTTCACCGGGCCTTCTTGGGGCGCGGGTTCAAGCTCGAGACCGATCGCCCCTCGATGACCTTGGAACTGCCGTCCCGACCGCAGCCATCGTCGAACGGGGTCGCCGAGATCCTCCGCGTCTCCGACGACGAGAGCTACCGCGAATGGGCCCGCGTGGTGGGCGATGCGTTCGGGAACGACGACTACCCCGGCAGCATCTCGGCAACGGCCTTCCGCCGTTTCGGGTTCGACGACGACGCTCCCTACCGTCACTACCTGGCGCGGGTCGGCGCGCGCGGTGCTGCGGTCGCGACAGTGTGCACGGCCGGCGGAGCCGCAGGATTGAGCAACATCGGGACCCGTCGCGAGTTCCGCCGTCGAGGCGTTGCATCCGCAACGATCGATGCCGCCCTGCGGGACGCGGAGCATTTGGGCCTGGCGACCGCGGTGCTGTCGGCCGACCCCGACGGGATCGCGCTGTACGAGCGTCTGGGCTTCACCACCGTCGGTCGCCATCTCACCTACCTGTGGAGACCGTGAAAGACACGGTCAGCGCGGGCCGATGAAAAGGCTCTGGAGCCCTCGACCGATCGCGCCTGTGCGGTCGTAGATCGTCGACGCGGCGACACCGACTCCCGTGTTCTTCGGATCGGTCCGCGCCGCCAGGCAAACCCACTCGCCGACCGGCATCCGGTGCAGGTACACGGAGAGGTCGGGGTTGATGAAGACCCACTTCGTGAAATCGAGTGACGTAGAGATCCCGTTGCCGGAATCCGCAGCGATCAGGACGCGGGTCAAGGGCGACGGCTCCTCACCGTCGATCAGCGGGTAGCGCATCCGGAACCAGCACGTCGCGGGGCCGAGCTCGAAGAAGGACCCGGCGACGTAGACCCACTCCATCGCGGAGCCATAACCCGGGAACGATTGGTCGAGCGGCACCCGGTCGCCGTCGTCTGGCCCCGCCGGAGGCGCCTCCTCGACGACCGGCGTTTCAAGATCGAGGTCGGCGGTCCTGATCCGCCACGCTCGCGCGTGCATCACTTCTTGTTCGTCGGTTCTTAGCGTCGCTTCGACCAGCTGGACGCTGCGCCCGGGTCTGATCACAGTGGCCGACACCGTCACCGGCGCTACCGGCACGGGACCCAAGATGTCGAACGTGATGCGGGCGACCTGTCCCTCGAAGCTCGGGTCGACCGCTTCGACCGCTCGCCCGATCAACGCGGATGGGGGCCCGGCATGCTGCGCCTCGTTGCTCCACGGGCCGATCGTGTGGAGCGTCGACTCGAAGCGGTCGTCGTCGACGCGCACGTAGAAGGAGTCGGTCACGGCGGGAACCTAAAGGAACGGAAGCGAGCGCGCCTAGCGCTTGGAGCGCACCCGGTCCTGACGACCGAGGATCACCTTGCGCAGTCGCACGGTGTGCGGGGTGACTTCGGCGCACTCGTCCTCGCGGATGAATTCCAGCGCTTGTTCGAGCGACAGCTCTCGGTGCGGAACGAGCCTCACGAGCTCGTCCGATGTCGACGACCGCATGTTGGTGAGCTTCTTCTCTTTCGTGGGGTTCACATCCATGTCGTCCTGGCGCGAGTTCTCGCCGACGATCATGCCTTCGTAGACCTCCGTGCCGGGAGGAACGAACATCACACCGCGCTCGGACAGGTTCATCAGCGCGTACGAGGTGGTCATGCCGCGGCGATCCGCAACGAGGCTCCCCGACGGGCGCGTCTTGAGCTCGCCGTGCCACGGCTCGTAGCGATCGAAGACGTGGTGGAGAAGACCGGTGCCTCGTGTCTCGGTCAGGAACTCGGTACGGAAACCGATCAGGCCGCGCGCCGGGACCAGGTATTCCATCCGGACCCAGCCGGTGCCGTGATTGACCATGTTCTCCATGCGGCCGAGACGCAGCGCGAGCATCTGCGACACGACGCCGACGAAGTCTTCGGGGATGTCGATCGTGAGGCGCTCGACCGGCTCGCACAACTTCCCATCGATCGTCTTGGTGACGACCTCGGGCTTGCCGACCGTCAGCTCGAACCCTTCGCGGCGCATCATCTCGACCAGCACTGCGAGCTGCAGCTCGCCGCGGCCCTGCACCTCCCAGGCGTCGGGACGGTCCGTTTCGAGCACCCTGATCGATACGTTTCCGACGAGCTCCTGCTGCAATCGGTTCTTCACTAGACGAGCGGTCAGCTTGTCCCCGTCCTGGCCGGCGAGCGGAGACGTATTGATGCCGACCGTCATCGACAGGCTCGGGTCGTCGAAGTGGCTCACCGGCAGAGGGCGCGGGTCGTCGGGATCGCTCAGCGTCTCGCCGATAGTCACGTCGGGCAGTCCCGCGATCGCGATGATCTCGCCGGGCCCCGCGCTGTCCGCCGGAACGCGTTCGAGGGCTTCGGTCACGTAGAGCTCGGTGATCTTCACATTCTCGATCGTCTCGTCGTGACGGCACCACGC
>DASSMG010000095.1:0-7189 GCA_035688995.1 Actinomycetota bacterium | reverse complement strand
CGGTCGAGGATACTTTTCAGGTGCGCCTGAGCCTGAGATGGAAGATCGTCGGCGGATTCGGGGTGCTCCTCCTTCTCATCGCGTTGTTGGGGTGGGTCACCTTCTCGCTGTTCTCGTCGCTGCGCGGCGTTCAGCGGAAGGTCTTCGACGACGCCATCCCGGGTCTCGTCGCCGTCGACGAGATCGTTCGGTCCTACACCGCTCAGTCCGCGGCGGTACGCGGTTTCCTGATCGGCAGCCAGCAGTCGCTGCTCGACCAGTACGAGGGCGAGAAAGCGAACGCCGACATCTGGGAGGGCCGAGCCGCAACGCTCTTCACCGAGTCCGACGAGCGTTCGCTGTTGAGTCAGGTGATCACCGCCGGTAACGACTTCCAAGAGCTCATCGATCACCACGTCGGTCCTCTCGCGAAGAAAGGACAGCGGGCCCAGGCGTTCCGCATCCTCGGACAGGACGGCACGCCGTTGATCGGCCAGATCGAGACGCTCGGCGGTCTCTTGCGACAGGCCCAGGACAACGCCGTGGCAGAGAGCGAGAGCGATCTCCGGGGCCGTTCGAACACGACGATCGTGGCCCTAGTTCTTCTGACCATCGGGGCCCTGTCGGTCGGAACCGCCATGGCGGTCGTGCTTCCCCGGCATCTCGTTGCGGATCTCTCGAAGCTCGTCGATGCGGCTCGCGGGATCGAGCGAGGCAACTTCGACCAGAAGATCGAGATCACATCGCGCGATGAAGTCGGCGAGCTCGCCAAACGGTTCGGCGAGATGCAACTGGGATTGAAGCGATTGCAGCAGCTCGCTCTGCAGGATCGTGAGCTCGAGATCGCTGCGTCGATCCAGCGCAATCTGTTGCAGAGGACCCTGCCGGAGACCCCGGGAGCACGCATCTATCCGATGCAGAGACAGGCGAACCGAGTCGGCGGTGACTGGTACAACGTCGAGGTTTCGGGCCGTTCTCTTTCCGTCGTCGTCGGCGACGCGTCGGGCAAGGGGATCGGTGCCGCGTTGATGGCGACCCTCGCACTGTCCGCTCTTCGTGCGGAGCGTGCTCGAGGTGCGACGCCCAAGCAGGTGATCGAGCTCGCCAACCGCACCCTGAGAGAAGCGACCGACTCCGAGTCATTCACGACGTTGATCTACGCGACCCTCGATCTGGGGACCGGGGAGACGAGGTGGATGAACATGGGGCACCACCCCCCGTTCGTCATCCGCGGCCCCCGCGAGCAACCCGACGGCAGCGTCACGCCGCCGCGCGGCTATTTCCTCGAAGGTCCGCGCAACCGGGCACTGGGGTGGTTCGACGATCCGGGCTTCGTCGAGGTCGTCGTGACGCTCGAACCGGGCGACCGGATGCTGCTGTTCACCGACGGATTCCTCGAGGCCAAGGCCCCGGACGGTGAGGTCTTCGGACAGAACCGCTTCGCGGGGGCGGCCACCGGGGTTGCCTCCCTCCCGGCGGAGCCTTTGGTCGACGAGCTGGTGGCTGATGTCGAGCGGTTCGCAGCCGGTAAGCTGGACGACGACCTGACGATGCTGGTGGTGGAATGGCTCGGCACCCCAGCGCAGGAGACTCTCGAGCAGACTGGGGAGCGGCGGTGGCCCAGCAGAAGATAGACATCGATATCGGCGAGGCAGAGGGATACCGGGTACTGAGGCCTTCGGGCGACTTGGACGTCTACACGGTGGGTTCCCTACGGGATGCCATCGCCGAGATCCTGGAATCGACGGCCCCCCACGTGGTCGTGGACCTGGACGGCGTGCCGTTCATGGATTCCTCGGGTCTCGGGGCGCTCATGGGCGGTGTCCGGCGCCTTCGCGAGGCGGGAGGCGACCTCGCCATCGCCTGCACTCGCGAGCAGCACCTGAAACTTTTCTCGATCACGGGGTTCGGCGAGGGTGTCTCGATCGCCCCGACGGTCGAGGAGGCGGCTAAGGGCTTTCGCGAGTAGCGGGGTCGGGGTCGGATGCGTCCCCTTCCCGTAACTGCTTGCGCGTCTTGCTCCCGAGCAGGGTAGCCACGACCAACATCGTGATGACTGCGACGGTTGCAGAGCCGACCGCGACGATGATGACCTGGGCGGTAGTCATGGGAGGCGTCAAGGCTACATGGGCGTAACCGAGGCCTTCCGAGCGATCGCGTTCTCGTCCATCCGGTTCACGGTGTTCACCGCGAATGCAGTGGTGTTCGGATTGCTACCCGTCCTCGTTCTCGTTCTGCGTCCTGCCTTCAGGTCCGCCGGCGGGCCGGAGTGGGTCGAGGGCAGGGATCGTCTGGCCCGCCGTATCGAAGACCTGCTCGAGGCGGCTCTGCTCACGTCTGCGGTCGCAACGCTGCTCGGGATCCTTCTCCAGGCAACGGTGGTGGCCGGCCCGGGAGGAGAGGTTTCCAACTCGGCGATCGACGCGGTGATCTCCACGTCGTTCGGGCGCTGGTACCTGATCAGGTTCCCGCTGCTGATCGGCCTCTTCGTGTTGTTGTCGAGACGCATCCGCTCGGCGGCTTTCGCGGGGGCCGGCGACGAACGGCGGGCGCCGGTACCGTGGCTCATCGGTTGGGGGGTCCTTGGTGTTGGTCTTCTAGCGACCAGCTCTTTCTCGGGACACGCCTTCGCTGGCTCCCCACGCACCCTCTCGGTGGCCAACGACCTCTGTCATCTCGTCTGCGCGGCTACTTGGTTCACGGGGATCATCGTTCTCGCCGTGCTGCTCCCGACCGTCTGGCGTGGTCGCTCGGAGGACAGCGTGTCGATCCTCGCTCCGACGGTGTCTCGCTTCGCTCGATTGGCGGCGGTGGTGATCGCGCTGATCGCACTCACCGGCACGATCAATTCGCTGTTCGATGTGGAACATCCGATGGATCTGGTCGAGTCCGGCTACGGGGTCGCCCTCATGATCAAGATCGTCGTGTTCCTAGGGATCCTGGGTCTCGGGGCCGTGAACCACTTCTACGTCACGCGTCGCTTCGAGAAGGCGGAGGGGGATACCGGACGCGTCGCGAAGCTGTTCCGCAAGACGATCGCGCTCGAGCTCGCATTCGGGATATCGGTGATGATCTTGACCGGCGTTCTCACCGGCCTCGAGAAGACGCGTCAGAGCGGTGCTGTGCCTCGTTCGGTCAGCTCTGCTCCGCGAACCTGAGGACGGTTCCTCCGACCGCACCGAGAGCGAGCGCCAGCAGTACCGCCGTGAGCAACGTGGCCATGCCGGCACGGTCGAGACCCACGTCGCCGTTGCCCCCGGTCGAGGTGATACCCAGCGGCTCGAGATCCGTGGGGTGTTCGTGGTGCATCGAGTGGTGACCGCCCATGTCACCCATGTTGCCCATGTCCATTTCGTGCGTGTGCCCACCCATCGTCATGTCGTGGTGAACACCGCCTTCGTGCCCGCCCATCGACATATCGCCCATGTGCATGTCGTGCATGCCCGAACCGTTGCCCATGTGCATCTTGTGGTCGCCGCCGTGCCCGCCGTGCCCGTGACCGTGGCCGCCCATGTGCATGCCGCCCATTCCACCGTGATGATGGGCGGAGTCGCCGCAGCTCGGGCCGTCGGTGACGGTGAACATGAACATCCCCTGCTGCTGACCGGTGACGCCCCCGACGCCTCGTACGAAGTACATGACGTGGTAGGTCCCGGCCGCCTCGGAATCCATCCCGATGCTCATCTGGTTACCCGTCACCTGGGTGCTGCCGTCGTCTACCCGATTACCGCAGTGGTCCTCGATGGCGGTGATCTCGGACGAAGAATCGAGAGGCTGGTCGAACGTAATCGAGACGGAGGAGGGAGGGCTCGAGACCTCTTGCCCGTCTCCGGGAGAGGACGAAAGGTAGCGGGGCGGCGCTGCCGCAAGCGCGGCTCCAGAGCCGGCGATCACTAGGATCGCGGCCCCCAACAGTACGAGCCACCGAGTCGATCTCATGGTCCTAGACCGATTGTTCCACGCCGCGAGGCCTATTCCTGTGGGGGGCCCGAGGACCACCTGACCCAAAGGGACTAGGGGCCATAACCCTCTCTCGCCACGCCAGAAAGGTCTTGCTGGGCTATGGGGATTCTCGGCTTGCATCACTAGCCTGGCAAGACAACGTTCGGGTTCGTTCTACCTGGGAGGAAGGTTGAGTCTCACCGCCGCCGCACTCGCTCCGGAGGACTGGAGAGCGCTTGGTAATTGCTCGGGGAGCGATCCCGACCTCTGGTTCGCACCGGGTGCAGTCGAGCACAAAGAGGCGAAGCGGATCTGCCGGGACTGCCCGGTCCGCCCCGAATGCCTCTCTTACGCGATGGAAACCCCTGTCGACCACGGAGTCTGGGGCGGCTACACCGAGCGGGAGCGTCGCCGGTTCCGTCGCCAGGGCCAGCAGATCCACCTACTGAGGTCTTAGCTCCGGAGCGATAGCTCCAGGATCACGCACTCGTCACGCCACCGGCGCGCGGTGTCTTCCGGCATCCCGGGGATGTTGAGCCTCTTCTCGGCGATGCGATCGGCCAACTCGGTCCATTCGGGGTCGTCGCCGCGGATCACCCTCACACCGGCGGGGATCTCGGCGACCGAGGAGTTGCGTCCCTTCCACCTGAGGATCACGTCGACCTCGCGGAGGTTCTCGGCCCCCGGGATCGTTTGCTGCCTCTCGCCGGACAGGACGTAGACCTTGCCGACCTTCTGGTCGTAGAAGTACCAGACGGGCAGCGTCTGCTGGCGGCCGTCGTTCGAGAAGCGCAGCCACATGATCGTGGACTTCTTCAGCGATTCCTGGACCGCGGTTGCCATGACTTCTGCCTGAGCTTCTTGCGTCGATCCCCACGGCACCTCGTCGCCGACCTCGAACACAACGTCGTTCCACGAGCGTCCGGTCGCCTCGAGCACGTACCAACCCACGAACTTGAAGAACTCGTCGATCGCCTGCTCGGGAGTTGGGTAATCGCCGTAGCGCGCGAGCTGGATCTCGCCGTCGGGTCGCTCCGCGAAGACGAAGACCCAGTTCCGGTCGGTGGTGGACAGATAGGCCTCGCCCCAATGAACGGTGGGCTCCGCAACTTCGAGGTGAAGAGAGATCGATCGGCCCGGGACCTCGGCAACGAAGGGGGTCCAGTACACCTGGACCGTCCTGCTGACATCTCGTGCGACGGTGACCCGGAGTGCTGCCGGCGCGCCTGCGGCGGCTCCCTTCTTCAGTCCGTAACGGCCGACGTGGCGCGCGACCTCGGCCGCGATCGGCGTCAGGGCGTCGGTTTTCTCCCGGATCGCCATCAGCCGAATGGAGACGCTTCGAACGCGGACCGGAGCATGAAGAAGGCTGCCGGAAGGAACCCAACGAGGAACAGCACGAATTCGACGTACGCGAACGCTCGTTGCCTCAGCGCGAGCTTCGGCCAGAAGTCGAACAGGATGATCCGCAAGCCGTTCAGTGCGTGGTAGAGCACCGCGGCGATCAGTCCGACTTCGACCGGTTTGAACCACCACTGCTTGTAGAGGGAGATGGTCTCGTCGTAGAGGTGCGCACCGAACCCGACGGTGAAGGTGTCGACGATGTGCCCGAACAGGAACGCGATGACCAGCACGCCGGTGATCCGGTGAAGCGCCCACGACCACTGGCCGACGCCGCCGCGGTAGATCTTGCCCTCCTTGCCCCGGCCGATCCGTAGGAGCCCGCCGAGCAGGTAGAGGCTGAACAACAGGGAGCCCACGGTGAGGACGAAGACGAGCCCCTCGATTGCACGCGCCGCGATGACCATTGGCGGAATCCTAATCGCGGGGACGGCCCCGCTTGGGGGCCGGAGGACCGACGATCGAGCTTCGTCGTTGTGTCACGCGGCGAAAAGCTGGTCGGCGATGGCGAGGAGACCGGGGAAGTCGACGGCTTCCTTCTCGAGATAGGGCACCCGGACCCACCGGTGCCTGGGGATCTTGCGCGCTAGTGCGTCGAGGTTCTTGTCCTCGAGGTGCACGACCCGCATGAAGGCCTCGTGGTTGTCGAGGAGCTTCGCGAGGAGGCGGGCGGTCTCGGAGCCGTGCTCGAGCTTCGAAAGCTGTCGCGGACGGACCTCGATCTCGTCTCCGAACTTCGGATGGACCCGGTTGACGACGAGTCCTCCGAACGGGAGCCCGGACTCGTTCAGTCGCGCCGCGAAGAAGGTTGCCTCCCGCACGGCATCTGTTGCCGGGGAGGTCACGACGACGAACGAGGTGACCGGAGATTTCAGGAGAGCCGAGACATCGCGGGCGCGTTGCTTGAAGCCCTCGTACATGCCCTCGAGATTGCCGAAGAACTCGGCAGTGTCCTGGAGCACCTCGGCCCCCACGATGCGCGTGACGATCTTCAGGAACGCACCGGCGGCCACGTTCGCCACTCGGAACACTCCGCCTCCCGCCTTCATGTACGGCATCAGGAACCACCGCAAGACGCGGCTCTCGAAGAAGTCCGTCATGCGACGCGGGGCGTCGAGGAAGTCGAGTGCGTTGCGCGTGGGCGGCGTGTCGATGACGATCAGGTCGAAGTCGCCCTCGGAGTAGAGCTCGTAGAGCTTCTCCATCGCCATGTATTCCTGGGTCCCGGACAGCGTTCCCGAGATGTTCCGGTAGAAGCGATTGGCCACGATGCGCTCCGCTTGTTCCGGCGTCGGCGCGTATCGCTCGACCAACTTGTCGAACGTGGTCTTGGTGTCGAGCATCATGGCGTGCAGCTCGCCCTTCGCTTTCACTCCCGCTTTAGAGAACTTCGACGGACCGACCTTGGCCGGTTCGTTCGAGAGTTCCTTGAGACCGAGAGAGCTCGCAAGTCGCCGCGCCGGGTCGATGGTGAGTACCGCGGTCTTCTTGCCTTCGATCGCCGCTTGTAGCGCGATCGCCGCGGCTGCCGTCGTCTTTCCCACGCCTCCGGCCCCCGCGCAGACGACGACGCGTTTGGTCGCGATGATGTCTCCGATAACGCTCACAATTTCGCCACCCGTTCTTCGATCGCATCCGCGAGCGTCTCGATGTCCGGCAACGCGAGTCCCGCACTGAACAGGAACGGCAGCTCGACCACCGGCTCTTCCGTGCCCTTCTTCAGATGCGCGAGGTGCCGTCCTTGGATCCCCCGTCGTGCTTCCAGGAAGCGCGCGTAGCTGACGAGAGCCTCGAGATCGTCCCTGTCGAGCTTCAGGCCGACTTTCTCGGCTTCTTCCGTCAGCGGTTGCACGTTGCCCTCGGCGCG
>DASSMG010000094.1:0-5203 GCA_035688995.1 Actinomycetota bacterium | reverse complement strand
ATCTCGACATCGATCGTGTCCCCGTCCACGACGTTCGTCACGACCGCGGCTTCGTAGCCTCCGGGCTCCTCGGCGAAGGTGGCCGGTGCCTGGTGGAGGAGCTCGACCTTGGGGCTGCACGCGACGAGGGTCGCCACGAGGACGAGAACGAGGACACGAGGGCGCATCCGGCCACGCTAAGGGCACGGACCGGAGGGAGGGTGTGGCCCGGCCCTCATTTGCAGGGTTGCCACGGTCGGTAGAGGATTCGCCCGCACCGGTTCGCACACCAAAGATCGAGGAGGGCACAGTGGCCGATCAAGAGCAGCTCGACCCCCAGCAACTCGCCGAAGTGATCAAGACTCTCTCCGACGAGGAGCTCGCGGAGCAGATCAAGAACATGGGAGCGGACGTCACGCTTAAGGCGATCTTCGACGGGATGCAGGATGCGTTCGTCCCCGCCAAGGCGGCCGGGGTCACGTCGACGATCCAGTACGACATCACCACCGACGACGGAGTGAAGCAGTGGTCGGTCGCGATCGCGGACGGGAGCTGCACCACCTCCGAGGGCCCCGCGAACGACCCGCGCCTCACGCTGCAGCTGTCGATGACCGATTTCGTCCGGTTGATCTTCGGCCAGGCCGACGGAACCCAGTTGTTCATGGGCGGCAAGCTCAAGCTCAAGGGCGACATGATGTTCGCGATGCAGATGCAGGGGTTCTTCAACCAGCCCGGCTAGGCCCCCCAGCGTCGGGTGGCGGCGGTAGCCACCACTCCACGGTTTGCACCATGGGGAGGGCGGTTCCGGCCCGACCCTGGACTAGACCTGCAGGTCAAGTAACGAATCGCTACCTTGTGAGTCACAAGCATCACGGCACGACCGACTCAGGAGGTGAGCGATGGCCATGACCACGAAGGACCTGCGAGGCATCGGACTCGTCGAGGGATCGCCCCAGACAGATCTATCGGAGACGTCGGGAGATTGGCTGGCGTCGCTCGAGGAGGACAAGACCGAGGCGTTCGGTCCCACGGCGACCGATCTGATCGAGTCCTCGAACGCGCTGAGCCGCTAGCCAACACCTCGCACTCTTACGGCCCCGGTTCGCCGGGGCCGTTGCGCATCCGGGGGCCCCTAAGTCCGATGTCCGGCAGGAGTAGCCCGAAACGGGACGAATCCTCCGCACAAGTTCGCTTGTTCGCCAGGAGGCTCCCATGGGATTCGGAGATGGATGGGCGACGCCGCCCGGCGCGCCCACAGCGCCGCGTTCGCGTCGAGCACTGAAGGTCGCGATCAGCTCGTTCCTCGTCGGTGCGCTGTCGCTGGGCATGGCGTGGGCGGGCACCGCTCTCGCTCCGGTGAATGCCACCAAGAGACTCGCCGGTTCACCGGCCGGGTCGTCGACGGGTAAGGCGTTCGTCGCCACGACCGCGGACGCTCCTCAACCGTCCGCGGGCAGCGGATACACGCCCGCAGATCTCCAACCGGGACAGATCCTCGCGGGGGCCGCGAAGGTCTCGCTGTATCCACGGCCCGAGGACTACAAGGGCGAGTTCCCGGACGCAGACTGGACGAGGAACGAAGCCCAGTGTGAGATCACCGATTCGAGCGGGCAGGGCATCCAGGCCGGCCTCGAGAACGCCGCCGATCTCCGCGTGAAGTGGCCCGAAGCCAAGAACTGCCTCTACATGGGCGGTTACGGGATCGGCCCCATGAATTCCATCGACGAGTGGGACAACGACTACGGCCTGTGGGCTCGTTCGGTCGCAATGCAGGACCGCGACGGGGACACACTCGTTCTCACGCTCATCGACGCGATCTACTGGGAGGCCCATTACGACAGCCTCTGCCCCGGCGACCCCTGTGGGTTCCTCGATCTAGCGCAGCAGCTGTCGGATGAGACTGGTCTTCCGCCCGAGAGCTTCGTGTTCGCGTCGACGCACTCTCACACCTCGATCGACTTCATCGGTGGTTGGGGCGCAGTTCCGGACTGGTACATGCAGCAGGCGACGGATTCGCTGAAGGCCGCCGCGCTGGACGCTCTCGGCTCACTGCAGCCCGCGGTCCTCGAGGCCGGAGAGAGCATCGTGCGCAACCGCAACGGCGAGCGCCGCGACTACTACTACTCGGCCGAGGACAACAACGAGTCGTGGTTCCGGCTCATCGACGCCGACAACCAGCCGCACCCCGAGGTCTGCACGACTCCGACCCCGACGCCTTCTCCGTCTCCCACCAAAGACAAGAAGAGCAAGAAGGTCAAGCCCACTCCCACCCCTACGCCCGCACCGACTCCCACGTGTGAGCCGGCCTCTCCCGGACGTGCCATCGCGACGGTGGGCGCCTACGCGGCCCACCCGGTCACGGAAGACGAGAGTGGCGGACAAGCCGACGCCGACTTCCCTGCCGTCTTCGCCAAGTCGGTCGAGGACAGTTACGGCGGTGTCGGGATGTTCCTCCAGACCGGCCTCGGGAACATGAGTCCACGCGGCAACAAGATCGACATGGGCACCGGACTCGCCGGCGCGATCCCTGCGATCGGTGGCGGAACCCAGATCACCAACACCGACCTGAAGATTGCGCGTAAGTCGTGGGTGCAGCCGGCAACGAACGGGCCGCTGACCACTCTCGGGCGAGCCGGGTTCTTCGATCGGACCTTCAACGAAACCCCCGCCGCGGTCCACGTCGGCAAAGGGCCCGAGAACAAGAAGTGCAACTCGGCGTCTCCGCTGTCCGTCGAAACGAGCGTGAGCGCTGCGAAGGTCGGGAACCTGTTGATCACGGGGGGCCCGGGAGAGCTCTTCTCGAACCTCTCGAACACGATCGAAGAGCGCAACCCGAACGGGATCACGCTCGCCCTCGGCCTGGTCAACGACGGGCTCGGCTACATCATGCAGAGCTTCGAGACGGACCATCTCGGACGCCAGGGAACGGGTTTCGTCGGAAGCGTGGACCAGGATCCCGCACCCGAGTTCGGCATCGCCGAATACGAGGACGCCTACTCGATTGACCACTGCTTCGGCGACGCAACGCTTCAGTACACTATCGACCTGATCAACCAGCTCAACTCGTAGTTCAGAGCACAACTCGACAAGACCCCTAGGGCCCCGGTTCTCCGGGGCCCTAACCATGTGTGCACCGGGGTGCAGGAGAGAGGGGAACCGGGACGAATCTCACCCTCGTCCCCCTTCGCTTTCCGTTCTGGAGGCCTCCCGATGCGATTCGGAAATGGATGGGCCACGCCGCCCGGCGCGCCCAAGGCGCCGCGCTCGCGTCGCGCCCTCAAGGTGTCGATCAGCTCGTTCCTCGTGGGCGCGTTGTCGCTCGGCATGGCGTGGGCGGGAACCGCCCTGGCCCCCGTGCGCGCGACCAAAGATCTAACGGGCGCAACCTCGCGCAACACGGCCTCGACCGACGTGACCGCCCAGGTCGCGACCGCAGCCGATGCTCCGACGGTGACGACCCCGTCCGGCCCTCTCCCCCAAGGCGAAGTCTTCGCCGGCGCGGCCAAGGTCAACATCCGACCCCGCCCCGAGGACTACGACGGGACGTGGGAGCACGACATGAACAAGTGCAAGCGCATGCCGGGCAACGACCAGAACCAATTCAGCGACCTCGTCATGGACACCCGTGTCCGATGGCAAGAGAACCCGAACTGCCTCTACATGGGCGGTTTCGGTATCGGCCCCGAGAACCCGATCGTCGGTTGGGACGACGAGTACGGGTTGTGGGTGCGCTCCGTCGCGATCGGCGACGGGCAGGACACCATCGTCCTGACGATCCTCGACGGCTCGTACTACTTCGGCGAGTACAACAGCATGTGCAACGGCGCGCCGGCCACGCCGGGCGTCGATAAGGGCGATCAGGATTGCGGATTCTTCGATCTTCAGAAGTCGATGGGCGAAGAGCTCGGTCTCGATCCTTCGTCGTTCTTCTTCGCCTCGACGCACGCCCACTCGTCGATGGACTTCATCGGGGCCTGGGGTGGCGTACCCGATTGGTACATGCAGCAGGTCGAGGACTCTCTACGTGAGTCGGTGCGAGCGGCGGTTGCGAACATGCGTCCAGCGATCGCCGAAGGCGGGGAGATCCTCGCTCGGCAGTTCAACCACGAACGCCGCAACCACTACCGCTCCGCCGAGGAGAGCGGGCTGTCGTGGTTGCGACTCATCGATGCTGCGAACCAGCCCCAACCGGCCACGTGCACTACGCCGACTCCAACCCCTGCCCCAACGACAAACAACGGAAGCGGAAACGGATTCGGTAACGCCGGCAAGCAGACACCGGCTCCCGCCCCGTCACCGACCTGCTCCGCCGCACAACCGGGCCAGGCGATCGCGACCGTCGGCTCGTACGCGGCGCATCCCACGACCCGGGGTACGAACGGCGGGGTCGGTAGCTCCGACTTCCCCGGCCCGTTCGAGAAGCGCCTCGAAGACCGTTTCGGTGGGGTCGGCCTGTTCTTCCAGAGCGGTCTCGGGAACGTGTCGTCGCGCTACGGCACGGTGCAGGAAGGCACCGGGCTTGCCGACCTTCTGCCTCCGATCGGTGCGGCAACTCGCATCACCGGTCCCGGCGGGACGACTCCGGACATCAAGACGACGCAGCAGTTCTTCAATCAGCCGGTCACGAACGTTCCGCTCGGAGCGGGGGGCATCACCGGTGTATTCGACCGTCCGATGAACAACGGCCCCGCTGAGGTCAGCGTCGGCAAGGACGGCGACACTCCGAACAAGCAGTGCCATTCGGCATCGCCGGTCTCGGTGCGCACCGCGATCTCCGTGGCTCGGATCGGCAACCTCATCATCACCGGAGGACCCGGCGAGCTGTTCTCCAACCTCACGAACAGCCTCAAGGAGGACCACCCCGACACGACGGTCCTGCCGTTGTCGCTCGTTAACGACGGTCTCGGCTACATCATGCAGAGCTTCGAGACGGACCACGTGGCCCGGCAAGCGGTCGGCTTCGTGAACGGACCGTTCTCCGAGTACGAGGACGCCTATTCGATCGACCACTGCTTCGGGGACAACGTTCTCGAACGCACCCTCCAACTAACGAACACCCTGTTCTAACGATGCGGAGCAAGGTTCTCAGCGCCCTGGCTCTCGTCGCCGTCCTGGCGGCGGGGGCACCGCGCGCCGTCGCCGCGGAGCCCGCAGCTCAGTGCCGGTGGATGGCCGGCGACCTCCACGTGCACACGACCTATTCGCACGACTCCTACGGTGGACC
>DASSMG010000093.1:0-4728 GCA_035688995.1 Actinomycetota bacterium | reverse complement strand
CTCCGAGCGCATCTCCTCCGAGATCGGTGCCGAGGTGTGGTTCAAGTACGAAGGTCTCAACCCAACCGGGTCCTTCAAAGACCGGGGCATGACGGTGGCCATCTCGAAGGCATTGGAGGAAGGGTCCCAAGCCGTCGTCTGCGCGTCGACCGGGAACACGAGTGCATCGGCGGCCGCGTACGCGGCGAGGGCCGGGATGGTGTGCGCGGTGCTGATCCCTTCGGGCAACGTTGCCCTCGGGAAACTCGCGCAAGCGACCGTTCACGGCGCGCGGATCCTCGAGATCGAGGCGAACTTCGATCGCGCGCTCGAGTTCACGAAACAGATGGCCGCCGAGCACCCCATCACCCTGGTGAACTCGATCAACCCGTATCGGATCGAAGGCCAGAAGACGGCCGCTTTCGAGATCGTCGAGGCACTCGGGCGGGCTCCCGATATCCACGTGATGCCGGTCGGCAACGCCGGCAACATCACTGCTTACTGGCGGGGTTACAACGAGAGCGTGGAGACGGGATGGTCGACGTCGACCCCGAAGATGTTCGGCTTCCAAGCCGAAGGAGCCAACCCGATCGTCCGCGGGCATCCGATCGAAGACCCCAAGACCGTCGCAACCGCGATCCGCATCGGGAACCCCGCGTCGTGGGGTGGCGCGACGGATGCCGCGGAGGCATCCGGAGGGCGCATCGCCTCCGTCCGCGACAAGGAGATCATCGAGGCCTACAGGTCACTCGCGCAGGAAGGCATCTTCGTCGAGCTTGCCTCGGCTGCAAGCCTCGCGGGGCTTCGTCAGATGGCGCGCGACGGAATCGTTCCGGAGTCCGCGTCCGTCGCATGCGTGCTCACCGGGCACGGTTTGAAGGATCCCGACTGGGCATTGCACACCGCTCCTCGACCGAAGCTCGTCGAGGCGTCACTGGACGTGATCCTCGGTGAGTTGGGGATCGCATGAATCAACCTCCTCCGCCCGGCTACGCGGAGTACCCGCAGCCCCAACCCCTGCACCAGAGAACCAACGGGATGGCCGTCGCAGCGCTGATCTTCGGGATCCTCGGACTCACGGCTCTGTTCGGGTTCGGCTCGATCTTCGCCCTGATCTTCGGGTACGTGGCACGCGGCCAGATCGATCGCTCCAACGGCACCGAGACGGGTCGCGGGATGGCAACGGCCGGGGTCGTCATGGGATGGATCGGCGCGATCGTGGCGATCGTCCTGGTTGCCGCGGTCCTCATCGGCTTGATGGTTGTCGTGACGAACGTGGGCCGGGAAGGCTTGGACGCGATCGGTGGACAGGTGCGCCATGAGATCGCGCGGGGGCTTCTCGAGGTCGATCCGGAACAAGCAGGTTGCACCGCGGTGGAGAGCTATCCGAACCAGGGACGCAAACACATACCTTCCGGCGCGCCCCACGTCGACTACAACTCGAAGCCGCCGACCTCGGGTCCCCATTGGGCGGCGCCGGCGTCGCGCGGCTTCCACGTCGAGTCCGTCGCGCCGGAAGAGATCGTCGGGAACCTCGAACGGGGCGACATCGTGCTCTGGTATCGCGTGGACGGCTCGGAAGTGCTCCACGATCAGATGCAAGTGATCGCCGCCCAGGAACCACGGGCCACTCTCGCGGTCCCGTACACGGAGGTTCCGGACGGCTATTCCTTCTATCTGACCGCGTGGCGTCATGCGCAGCTATGCCGGCAAGCGAGTCAACAGGTGATCGATTCCTTCAGAGCACGCTTCCAGGGTCGCGGCCCGCAACGCGGAACGCCGGTGTTCCGGCAGTGATCCGTGTCATCCTTCGAAAGATGACTACAGGAGGTGGTTCGTGCCAGCAGCGGTGAAGGTACGTGTCCCCGCAACCGTCGCGAATCTCGGTCCCGGCTTCGACGCACTGGGAGCGGCGGTGAAGATGCACCTCGAGATCGAGATCGAGCCGCGCCGTGACTCGGTGGACATCATGGTCGAAGGCGAAGGAGCGGAGCAGTTCCCGCTGGACGACACGAATCTCGTGATCAGGTCGATGAATACGTTCTTCGATCACGTCGGCCGCCGGCCGCCGGGATACGCGGTGCGCGTGCGGAATCCGATCCCCGTAGCGTCCGGACTCGGCTCCTCGGCCGCGGCGGTCGTTGGAGGTCTCTTCGCGGCACGTGCGGTTACCGGTCGCAACGTTCCGCAATCCGAGATGGTTCACCTCGCGTCCTCGATCGAAGGCCACCCGGACAACGTTCTGGCTGCCTTGCTCGGCGGACTCGTGGTCTGTTACAGAGACGACGCCACCGACGATCTGCGCTACTTCCGGCTCGAGCCGAGCGACCGGCTGGTTCCGATGCTCGTGGTCCCGCGAAGCCAGATGCCGACGAGTCGTGCCCGAGAGGGCCTTCCCAGTGACGTTTCCTTCGAGGACGCGCAGTTCACCGCATCGCGAGCAGCCCTGCTCGTCGCCGCCATGACGAGCGGGGCGGGATCCGAGGTCCTTGCCGACGCCATGAACGACCGGCTACACGAACCGACCCGCCTCGGGCGCATGGTGGAGACGGCGGCGGTGCATGCCGAGCTGCGCGAGTCGGGGCTACCGGTCGCGCTTGCCGGTTCGGGACCGTCGTTGCTCGTGGTCGTCCCGCGGCCCGAAGCCGCGACGCGGGCCGAGCAGGTCCGCCGGGTGTGCCGCACGCGCGACAGCGGTTGGCGCGTCTTCGTCAGTGAATGGGAACCTCAGGGAGCGATCGCGGAGGTCTGAAGCTAGGCGCCGGGACGACCGTTATGGCGATGTTGCTCGGTGTCGATCCCGTTCCACGGCGGAACCTCGACCGTGCGGGCACCTGGCTCTCCACCGAGCACGATCTCTCGTTCCTCGACGTTGTTGGCGGCGGACTGCTCGAATAGTAGGCCGGCCGGGTTCGCTTCGACCCGGATGAAGTAAGTGCCGTTCGGAAGATCGGTGATCTCGAACGATTGCCCGGGGAGGCCCTGGTAATAGGTATCGCCCCATCCGCGCGGGAGGGTCTCGCGGGTCCAGATCGAATTCGACCCACCGCACGCGGTCGACAACCCCAGTGCCGGATCGAGGTTGATGCCCGGCAGAGTGAGGTCGAGCGCATCTGTCGGCGCGAGGCAGAAAGCCTCCTTCGTACTCAACACGACTTCCTGATGGTTCTCGTCGAGTAGCGAGTACGCCGCGAACTGTTGGAAATGCCAGTGTTCGTGGCCGGGGCGAGAGTCGTATTCGAGCTCGCCCACGGGCGCGCGGGCAACGGGCTCGCCGTCCGAGTAGAAGTACTGGAACGCGTCCATGACGGCCGCATCGCTGCGCCGGAAGCCCTCGACGACCAGGTCCGTGGCGCCCGCGTTCCACACGGTCGCTCCGAAGTCGATGAACGATTTGCCGGAGCGCCGGTTCTGGATGTCGATTCCTGCGGAGGGCAACGCGACGAGGTCGGGGAGAAGGCTGGGGTCGGGGGAGTCGGTGGTGGGCGGGGCGACACCGTCTCGTTCTTGTCTCGCCCGATCCAGTGGGGCCGGGCACTTGATGCAGCGTCCTTCTTCGCCGTGCACGACGGTCACCGACAGGTGGACGGACGCGTCTTGTCTGTCGATCTGGAACATGTCCACGTAGGGGTCGGCGATCGACACGGTCGCGATGTAGGTGCCTTCGAGAAGCCGCGCGCGCGGGCCGGCGTAACCGAGCACGGGGACGGCCCATCCCTGATCGATGCCCCAGACCATGCCGCGGGTGAACGGGTTGGAGAAGCACGCGTCGGGATAAGTCGGTTGGGGGGGCCCGGAGTCGTTCACGCGTTGCTGCTCGTAACCGTTCGGGCAGAAACGCATCGTGCGGTTGAGCACGATCTGCCCGCGAGTGGACATCACCGTCACCCGGAAGAAGTCCTTCAAACCTTTCCAGCCATCCATCACGGATGGATCGATCGCACGGGTCTCGGTCGTTGACCCGCTCGACAGCACCTGCGAGATGGTCACGGGCTGGGTGTAGTCGCTGCGGCGCAGGACGAGCTCGAACGGTGCTTCGGTGACTTCCAGGAGAACCCCGAGGTCGAGGTAAGTGCGGTGGCGGTGCCCGTACGTGAACGCCGTCGTGCTCGTGTCGGGTGCTATGAGCCGCAAGTGCGGAACGACTGCGGCGTTCGCGGAGGGGACGATCGCGCCCGTCGTAAGCAACGCGGCGACGACGGTCGCGGCGCCGAGTCGCGCCGCGCCGACCGACTTGCGACCGTTCGTGTGGGTGGGGATGGGTTGGTCCTTTTCGTGGGTGGCCCTAAGCGGACATCACGCACGCTCTGCTTACAAGGACCATTCCCAAGATGACCCGACGGAGCTAGTTACCTCCTCAGCAGGTCGGAGGCATGTCCATCGTGGTGCCGGGATCGTCGAAGGCCTCGAAAAGGATCGTCACCCACATGACCCCGTCGTCGTAGGTGGTGGCCACCCCAACGTAGTTGAACTTCGGATAGAGAAAGATGTCTCGGTGGTCGGGCGAGTCCATGAACGCCTGGAACAGGGACCCGACCTCCGTCCCCCGACCGACCGCCTCGCCGAGGATCTCCCATCTCGTGACGCGTTCCCTCAGCTTGTCTTCGGGTGTGTGGAACAAGCGAGCTTCTTCCTTCATCGCCCACGAATGGAACTGCGCGACGCGGGATAGCTGGGGATCGAGTTGCACGGGTTGACGGTCGTGGTTCCGGCGCGCGTCGTTGATCTTCTGCGCGAACGCACTCTCGT
>DASSMG010000092.1:0-6517 GCA_035688995.1 Actinomycetota bacterium | reverse complement strand
GAAGAACGAGAGTCAACGGCCCGGGCCAGTAAGCCCGGGCCATACCGACGGCGGGCTCGTCGAACCGGGCGACGGCGGCGAGCGCGTCGGGACCATCGCCGAGGACGGGCAAAGGTTTCTCGGTCGGCCGCCCCTTGAGAGCGAAGATCGCCGCGACCGCCGTTTCCGACAGCGGTGAGCATGCGACCCCATAAACCGTGTCGGTCGGGATCACGACCAGGCCCCCATCGCGCAGGACCGCGGCAGCTTCCTCGATCGTGGTCACGCCGCGCGGCCTTCGGCAACCCGGGGGCGGCCCGTCAGATCCGCGGCCACTCGCGGGTCGCGATACCCCGCAGCGACCAGGAGTTCGAGCACATCGCGTTCCTGGTGGGGGGCGATCTCGAGCACTAGCATCCCACCCGATCGCAACCACTTCGGGGCCTCTGCTATCAGTCGCCGGATCACGGCCAACCCATCTGTCCCGGCGAACAGCGCCTCGTGGGGCTCGTGATCGCGCACGTCGGAGGGCAAGAGCGCGGCCTCGGCCGTCGCGATGTACGGAGGGTTCGACACGACGACGTCGACCCGGCCCCCGAACTCCGGGGGCAAGGGGTCGAAGAGATCCCCCTCGAAGAAGCGAACGGGTGCGCCGATGCTCTCGGCGTTGCGCCGCGCCCACGACAGTGCCGCGGCCGACACCTCGGTAGCGAGCACGGACGCGTCGGGTCTCTCCGTCGCCAGCGCGATTGCGATCGCACCGGATCCGGTCCCAACGTCGATCGCAACACCGTCGCGCGGGAGCAACTCGATCGCGCGGCCCGCCACCACTTCGGTCTCGGGACGTGGGATCAGAACGCCCGGTCCCACGGCCAGTTCGAGGTGCCGGAAACCGGCGATGCCGGTGAGGTACTGAAGGGGCTCGCCGCCGACACGGCGCGTCGCAAGCTCGACGGCACGGCCACGGACGTCTGTCGCCGTTGCTGCCGCCTCGACCAGCCAGCGCGCCTCGCGGACGTGGTTCTCGATACCCCCAGCGCGTAACCGTTCGGCGATCTCGTCGACGATCTCGACGTCCGCTATCAGGATGCGGCCCCGAGGTCCTGTTCGCGTTCGTTGAGAGCGAGGGCGTCGATCAACTCGTCGAGGTCGCCCTCCAGGATCTCGCCCAGTCGATGGGCCGTGAAGCCGATGCGATGGTCGGTGACGCGGTTCTCGGGGAAGTTGTAGGTGCGGATCCGCTCGGAGCGATCCGCGGTGCGGACCTGCGATCGACGTTCTTCGGCTTGTTGACGCTGCTGCTCTTCCTGCTTCAGCTGGAGGAGACGCGCGCGCAAGATGCGTAGCGCCTTCTCCTTGTTCTGGAGCTGGGACTTCTCGTCCTGGCACGAGACGACTTCGCCCGTCGGGAGGTGCGTGATGCGCACCGCCGAGTCGGTGGTGTTGACCGATTGGCCCCCGGGCCCGCTCGAGCGATAGACGTCGATGCGAAGGTCGTTCGGATCGATATCGACCTCGACGTCTTCGGCCTCGGGAAGAACCAGCACCCCCGCCGCCGAGGTATGGATCCGACCGCTCGATTCGGTGACCGGCACGCGCTGCACGCGATGGACGCCGGCTTCGTGCTTGAGGCGCGACCACGCGCCCTTCCCCTTCACCGCGAAGATGATCTCCTTCAATCCGCCGACGCCGCTGGGGTTGGACGACAGAACCTCGACCTTCCAGCGGTGGTCTTCCGCGTAACGCTGGTACATGCGGAAGAGATCGCCTGCGAACAACCCCGCCTCGTCACCGCCGGCCCCGGCCCGGATCTCCATGATCACGTCGCGTTCGTCGTTCGGATCTTTCGGGATCAGCGCCTCTGCGATCTCCTCGGTGAGCCGCGCGAGGGTCGCCTCTTGCGTCTTGATCTCGTCCTCGAGATAAGAGCGTTCGTCGGGCGTGGCGTGGGCCAGCATCTCCCGCGCTTCCTTCAGGTCGGCGGCTGCGGCCTCGTACGCGTCCCACGTCTCCATGACCGGCCGGAGCTCGGAGTGCTCCTTACCGAGCTCCCGGATCTCGTCGGGTCGGGACGCGACCGCCGGATCGGCCAGAGCGCGCTCGACCTCGGCGAAGCGGGCCTTCATGTCGCGAAGACGTTCCTCTGGAACCTGCATCGGGGATTACGAGACCGGAGCGTCGGGCAGGTCGGTCGCGTTCTCGTCGATGTCCGCGGCCACTGCCTGCATCGCGGCGATCGCCACTTCGATCTGATCGAGCGAAGGTGGCTTCGTCGTGATGCGCTGGAGAGCCAGTCCGGGGAGCATCGTGATCCGGAACAGCAACGACTTCTCGTTACGCGACGCGAGTTTGATCACCTCGTAGGAGAACCCCGCAAGCAACGGGATGGCGAGCAGCCGGATGCCGAGCCGCAACCAGATCGGCCCCCCGACGAAGATGTCGATCATGAAGTGGGCGATGATCGTCAAGAACAGGACGATGAACAGGAAGTTCGTTCCGCACCTGACGTGGAGCGTCGGGTATTTCCTATCGATCGTCTCGGGGTCGAGCGGGTCGCCGTTCTCGTAGGCGTAGATCGTCTTGTGCTCGGCACCGTGGTACTGGAACACCCTACGGATGTCCTTGAACTGACCGATCAGCAGCAAGTAGCCCACGAAGAGGCTGAGCCTGATCCCACCTTCGATCAGGTTGAAGATGATCGGCTGGTCCTTCGTGAAGTCCTCGCCGGCGACGTTCTGGATCAGCTCGGCGGTGAGCACCGGGATCGCGATGAACACCGCCATGAACATGAGCATCGCGACGGTCAGCGACCAACCGAGTTGCTTGTCGGACAGCTGCTCCTCTTCCTCCAGCGCGTGGTTCGCCGAGATCATGAGGGCCTTGATGCCGATCGCGAGCGACTCGCCCAGAACGAGGCAGCCGCGGAACATCGGCCACCTGAGCCACTTGTGCCTGTCGGCGAGCGTGGGAAGTGGGTTGCGGACGACCGCGATCGTCTCGTCGGGTTTGCGGCACGCGACCGACCACGAGCGCGGGCCGCGCATCATCACGCCTTCGAGGACGGCCTGGCCGCCGATAGATGGACGTGGCCGCGGAGCGGCCTGCTCCGAAGCCACGGGCGCTATCTAACTTGCGGGAGTGTCGGAAGTGGGCGCGGTTTGCTCGGGAGCCTGCTCGGCCTCCGGTGTCGCGGTCTTCGGTTGCGACCGCTTCGCGTACTTCTTCTGGAACCGCTCGACCCGGCCTCCGGTGTCGACGAGCTTCTGCTTGCCCGTATAGAACGGGTGGCACTGATTGCAGAGCTCGACGTGAAGCTCGGGCTTTATGGACCTCGTGGTGAAGGTGTTCCCGCAGGAACAGGTCACGAGCGTCTCTACGTAATCAGGATGGATCCCCTGTTTCATGCTCTTCTTCCCCTGTCGCTTGCCGTGCCCGTTGTTCGCGGGCCTGCCGGGCTTTCTCGTAGGCGACCGACGCCCGGGCCATCATCTTGAAGGTCAGCCACAAACCGCCGACCAGAGCGATGATAGTCAGCCACTGCGGCCAACCCAAACCCAAGAACACCCAGTCCGTCCCTCTATTCCTCGCCAACTTTCCTAACTCAAGCCCCCCGTAGGGGTACTCAGTTAGGAAAGTCTGTTATTCGCCGCCTTTTACCGGGGCTTTTGCGATCTCCCTGAGGAACTGGGCATTGCCGTTCGTCTGCTTCATCTTGTCGACTAGCAGCTCGAGGGCTCCGCCGTCGGCCAGCGCATGGAGGACCCGGCGAAGACGCCACACCAGCTGTAGCTCCTCGGGAGTGAGCAGCAGCTCTTCCTTACGGGTGCCCGACGCCTGGATGTCGATCGCCGGGAAGATCCGCTTCTCCGACAGCTTCCGGTCGAGCTTCAGCTCCCAGTTACCCGTGCCCTTGAACTCCTCGAAGATGACCTCGTCCATCCTCGACCCGGTCTCGACGAGAGCCGTGGCGAGGATCGTGAGCGAACCGCCTTCTTCGATGTTGCGAGCCGCACCGAAGAAACGCTTCGGCGGGTACAGGGCGGTCGAGTCGACACCACCGGACAGGATGCGTCCGGAGGCCGGCGTCGCGAGGTTGTAGGAGCGTGACAGCCGCGTGATCCCGTCCAGCAGGATCAAGACGTCCTTCCCCATCTCGACGAGTCGCTTCGCCCGCTCGAGCGTGAGCTCGGTGACCTGGATGTGGTCGTCCGACGGTCGGTCGAACGTCGAGTAGATGACCTCGCCGTCGACGGAGCGCTGCATGTCGGTGACCTCCTCGGGCCGCTCGTCGACGAGCAACACGATGAGGTGTACTTCGGGATTGTTCGTACGGACCGCGTTCGCGATCTCCTTCATCACCGTGGTCTTACCGGCCTTCGGAGGGCTCACGATCATTCCGCGCTGGCCCTTACCTATCGGCGCGATCAGATCGATGATGCGCGGCGTGATGTCGCGCGGCTGATCGGCCTGTTCGAGGGTCAGCCGGTCCTGCGGATAGAGAGGCGTCAGGTCGGCGAAGCGCGGACGGCGTTGCGCGTTCTCGGGCTCCTGGCCGTTGATGCTCCGCACTTTGAGGAGGGCCTGGTACTTCTCCGACTCCTTGGGGGAACGCACCGATCCTTCGATCTCGTCACCCTTGCGCAGGTGCAAACGGCGGACCTGGGAGACCGAGACGTAAACGTCTTTGTCACCCGGGAGGTAGCCGCTCGTGCGCAGGAAGCCGTAACCCTCGGGAAGGAGGTCCAGGATCCCGGTGCGCACTTCGGCATCGGAATCGTCGACGTCCTCGTCCTCCCACCGCTCCTCTCGGAGGTAGTGCGGGATGCCCCCGCCGCCTTGCCCGCCGCGGTTGCGGCGGCGGCGGCGGCCGCGGCCCTCACGGGGCTCGGCCTTCTCGCGCGGACGCGCACCCTGGTTGCGACCTTGCGGACGGCGCTGTTGACGACGATCGTCGTTACGGTGATCGCGGTCGTCCACCGCGCCTTCGTCGCGGACCCCGTTGGAAGCCGTCTTGTCGGCCCCCTCGGATCCATTCGAGCTTCCGTTGCCGCTCGACACATCCTTCGGAGGCGTCGCCTCAACCGGAGCCTGCTGGGCCGGGGGCTTGGGGCGCGCTCCGCCCCCGCCGCCGTTGCCCCGCGCTATCGCGTCGATGATCTCGGCCTTCTTGAGTCCCGCGACCTTGAGGTCGAGCGACTTGGCGATCTCCTTGAGCTCGGTGACGGGTTTCCCCTCTAGCACCGAACGATCGAGTGTTGCCATCTTCTATATGTCCCCCTGCTACTCCTGGAAGGTCGGGAACAGCTCGCCGAGATGCGGCTTCGCTTCTTCCCAGTCATCCGTGAATCTCTTGAACCCCGCGTCCGTCAGCGGGTGTTTGACCAGCGCCTCGAAAACCTTGAACGGCATCGTCGCGATATCCGCTCCCATCCGGGCCGCCTCTACAACGTGGATGGGGTGCCGGAGACTCGCAGCGAGAACCTGCGTCGCATAACCCTGAACGGCGTAGATCTCGCAGATGTCGGACAGAACCTTGAGGCCGTCCGTGGCGATGTCGTCAAGCCTACCCAAAAAAGGCGAAACGATGTAAGCACCCGCTTCGGCGGCCAATATGGCCTGCGCGGGACTGAACACCAGTGTGACGTTCACCTTGATGCCCTCGTCGCTCAATCGGCGGATCGCGGCGAGTCCGTTCGGGGTCATGGCGATCTTCACGATGGCGTTGTCGGCGAACGCTGCGATCTCTCTCCCCTGCCGCACCATGACGTCCGTGTCGTCGACGGTCGTCTCGATCGAGACGTCGCCCTCGACGATCGAGCAGATCTCTTTCATCAAGGGGAGAAAGTCCCGCTCCTCTTTGGCTACGAGGGTCGGGTTCGACGTCACGCCGCGGAGGACGCCCCACCGATGTGCCTCGTTGATCTCGTCGAGGTTCGCGGTGTCGAGGAAAAGCTTCAAGTGATGCTCCCTTCCTTCTGTTTCTTTTTCTGTTGCTCTTTCGTGGATCTCTCGAGGGCTTCGACCGCCTGGCCCATCAACTTCTCGTCGCTACTCGTGACGCTGGGAGTGCGTTCGGCCATTTCGAGTGCTTTGCGAAGGACGTGTTCGACGACTTCCGTCAACGAGTTGTCGAGGTCGACGTGTTCGATCACCGGAACTCCGCGCATCCTGGCCGAGTTCACCATGTACTTCTGGATACGGCGGATCTTCTTGAATGCATTCAGATATCTATCACCGTCGCGCTTGGACGTGTCACGACCACGCCGATAGAAGTGACTCTTGTGCAGTTCTTCGTCCTCGACGCTGATCAGCAGCGGCACGATGACGGCCTCGTCGCTCTCGACCGACTCGAGGAAACCGGGCACGAGATGCGCCCCCTCGAGGATCATGTCCGTTCCTTCCGCGATCGCTCTATCGATCAGCGCTTGTGCCCCCACCGCGACCGAGGCTGCTTGTTCGCGGAACCCGATGATCAGCTTGTCACCGGAGTGCGGGATCGGTTGCCGCACCGCTTTGTCGGCTTCGAACGAGGATGCGT
>DASSMG010000091.1:0-20154 GCA_035688995.1 Actinomycetota bacterium | reverse complement strand
TGACGCTCGAAGGCCTGCTCCGACAGCCGCGCCAGATTGTGCTCCCCAACCCCCATGTCATCCCTCCAGGATCGACTCGATCTGTTCCAGGACTTCGGTGGATAGCTCGACGTCTCCTCCCCCGGCGTTGTCGCGCACGTGGTCGGGGGATCGCGTTCCGGCGATGGCGCCCGTGACACCGCGCTGGTGGACGACCCAGGCAAGCGCGAGCTGCGGCAGCGAGCACCCGAGCGAGGCCGCGATCGGCTTGAGCGCGTCGACCTTCGCGAGCTTCTCTTCCTTCACGCCGGGGGCGAACAGCTCCCTGTAGTAGTGATGCATCCCTCCCTTACCGCTGCGCCAGTCGTCGTCGGTGAACTCGGTTTCGGAGGTGATGGCACCGGTTAGCAACCCGAATGCCAGAGGTCCGTACGCGACGATGCCCGTTCCGTTCTCGGCGCAGAACCTGAAGAGATCGTCCCGCCCGTCCTGATGGAACATCGAGAACTGCGGTTGCAGGGAATCGACGTGGCGGATCGTTTCGCACCTCTCGATCGCCTCACGCGAGAAGTTCGATACACCGATGAACCGGACGAGCCCTTCGTCGACGAGCTCCGCCATCGCGCCCCAGGTTTCCTCGAGAGCAACGTTTCCGTCCGGCCAGTGGAGCTGGAAGAGATCGATCACCTCACGATCGAGGCGGCCGAGGCTCTTCTTCGCGGCCTCCTTGATCTCGTCGGCACGGAAACCCGTCCCCGCGCCGGCCGGCGCGACCTTGGTGAACACCATCGCGTCGTCGCGTCCTTTGATCGCCTTGCCGACGAGCTCTTCGGAGCGCCCACCCCCGTAGACCTCGGCCGTATCGATCCAGTTCATGCCGGCGTCCAAGGCCGCGCGCATCGCCGCGATCGTCTGCTCGTCGGGTGGGTTGGGCCCCCACGCCATGCCGCCGGCCTCCCATGCTCCGAAGCCGATCACGGAGATCTCGGGTCCTTCGCTACCCAATCGCTGCATCCTCATGGCGTTCCTCCAGTTCGATTCCCCTTCGCGTGATCCCACGACGCGATCCGCTCGGTCGTGAAGACGACGCGTACCCGCTTCATCGACTGCGCACGGATGCGTTCGTGGGGACCTTCATCGAAGGGGATACCCGTAGTCGGCTGGAAATACCGTTGATACAAGGAACGCCCCAAGGCGAAGACGCGTTCTGGATCGCGATCGATCTCCGCACGGCCGCGCAGCAGAACCCCCTGAAGGTCGACGTAAGGCTGTCCCGACTCGACGAGGAGCGCGCATCGAGGATCGCGCTCGATGTTCTTGACCTTCTGGCTCTTGCCGTAGGGCCACATCTCCACTCCGCCGGCTACCGGCACGTAGTACATGCCGACGGAATGTGGGAAACCACCGGCGTCGATGGTCGAAAGAACACCAACGTTGGGGCGCGCCAGCAATCCGTCGATCTGTGAACGCGTCATCGACAGGTCCGGCCGTGGCACGTCTCGCAGCCTAGTTTGAGAGTCGCCTTCTGCGGCTAGGCTCATTGGATGCGACTGGGATTGGTTCTTGGAGGGGGCGGCCTCGTGGGGCTCGGCTATCACGCGGGCGTCCTAAAGGCCCTCGACGAGGCCGGCATCGACATCACCGACCCCGACATCATCGTCGGCACGAGTGCCGGGTCCATCATCGGCTCCTATCTCGCCGCCGGCTGGTCCCAGACCGACTTCTACGAGTACGCGCACGGCCGCCACGCGAACTCCGTCGTCGGCGAGGACGATCAGAAGGACGAGATCGCCCGCATCTTCACGCCGGCGTGGCAGAGCCCCACCGACCGGGTGCGACGCGGCATCGGTGGGATCTTCGCTCTGGCAGCATCCCGGGGTTACTGGAACAAGGCGACCGGCGGGCGCGAACCACACCACGCTCTCAAGAAACTCTTTCCCTCCGGCATGTATTCGACCGACGAGACGCGACAGCGGCTCCACGACGACCTTCCCGAGGAATGGCCCCGCGACGGGCTCTACGTCTGCGCCGTCGACCTGTTCTCCGGAGAGCGCGTTCCTTTCGGTCATCCCGCCGCGCCCCCGGCGCCGCTGCCCGAAGCCGTGCTGGCATCGACGGCGATCCCCGGCGTGTTCCCGGCGATCCACATCGGAGACCGTTACTACGTCGACGGCGGCGCCGCCAGCGCAACGTCTCTCGACCTAGCTTCGGATGCGGGCTGCGACGCGATCATCTGCGTCGCACCGCTCGGCTACAAGAACGACGCGGTAGCGACGCCGCGCGATCCGAAGATGTGGGGGCCCGTGATGGTGCGAGCCCTCTTCGCGCGTTCGTTGCGCCGCGAGGTTCTCGCCGCGAGAGCCAAGGGGATCGACGTGTTCGTGATCCGGCCGTGGCTCACCGACCTGAAGTCCCACGGGACGAACTCGATGCGCCACTACGACCGCGCCGCGTTCACCGATGCGACGGTCGAGGGAACCCTGCGACTCCTCCAGGAGAACGAGAAGCACCCGGTGCTCGAGGCGTTCCGTTCCCGAGCAACCAACAAGAAAGCCGGTTGATGGCCCCGGCTCTCGACGGCATCCGTCAACTCGTCGACACGCTTCATCCCCGGACGATCAAACGGCTGCGCGAAGCGGGTGCGATGGATGTCCGCTCGCCGTTGGCGTTCGCGATGGCATTGCCGTGGCTGGTCGGCCGCGGCCCCTCGCTCGGCATCGTGAGTCAGATGAACGCAACCGTGGTGGGGGCGAAGACCGCGATCCACGACCGGAACGGATCGATCACCTGGCGCGAGCTCGATGCGAACGCGAATCGCGTCGCACACGCGCTTCAGGAGGACGGCATCGCCGGCAAGGACGCCATCGCGATGGTTCTTCGGAACGGACGCGAGATGGTCGAGATAGCTCTCGGCGCACAGAAGGTCGGAGTCGTCTGTTGTCCCCTCAACACGTGGGCCAAGCCGAAGGAACTGAAGGTCACTCTCGAACAGGCCGATCCGAGCGTGCTCGTGTACGACACCGCCCACTCGGAGCAGATCGAGAAGGCGGACGTTTCGGGGATCACGCTGTATCACGTCGGCAACCCCGAAGATGCGTTGCCGGACTCCAAACCGTACGAAGAATGGATAGAGGGCCGCGGCGACGGACCGCCGGGACCGTTCACGATGGATCGTGGCTCGGCCAAGGTGGTCATCCACACCTCCGGGACGACCGGAAAGCCGAAAGGCGCGGCGCGTGACTCCTCGGCGGCGGGGCTCGGTGCTCTTGCGAATCTGATCAGCGTCGTGCCGTATCGACGAGACGACGTCATCTTCTGTCCCGCTCCGATGTTCCACTCGTTCGGGCTCGCGACCATGACGTTCGGCATCGCCCTCGGTGCGACGATGGTGCTGCCGCAGAAGTTCGACGCCGAAGAGAGTCTCAAGTGGATCGAGGAGTACGAAGCGACCGCGGCGTCGTTCGTCCCGGTCATGATCAAACGGATCCTCGCTCTCGATGACGACGTCAAGAAGAAGTACGACCTCTCGAGCCTTCGGATAGTGATGGCGAGCGGGTCGGCGATGTCTCCCGACCTTCGCAATGCCGCGATGGAGCTGTTCGGCGAGGTTCTCTACGACCTGTACGGATCGACCGAGGTCGGATGGGTGACGATCGCCACGCCCGACGACATGCGCAAGCATGCGAAGACCGTCGGAAAGCCCGTTCCGGGGACCGAGATCGCGGTGTTCTCGTCCGACGGTGAGCGTCTTCCTGCGAACGAGTCCGGAGAGCTGTTCATCAAGTCGAACATCCTGTTCGAGGGTTACACGTCAGGCGAGACCAAGGACGAGCGCGACGGGTACATGTCGATCGGGGACCTCGGACGGCTCGACGACGACGGCTACCTGTTCGTCGAGGGCCGCGCCGACGACATGGTGGTGATCGGCGGCGAGAACGTGTACCCGATCGAGGTCGAGGAATTGATCGAGGGCATCTCGGGGGTGGAGGAAGCCGCCGTCCTCGGGGTCACCGACGATGAGTACGGCGAGGTCCTCGCCGCGTTCGTGGTCGGGTCGGTGAGTGAGGACGACGTCGTGTCGGCCTGCAAGGACGAGCTGGCGTCCTACAAGGTGCCCCGCAGGGTGAAGATCCTCGACGAGCTGCCGCGAACCTCGACGGGCAAGATCCTGAAACGGAAACTGATCGAGGAAGAGGACCACCTAGACCCCCTCGACGATTAATTCCGAATCGTTCTCGTTTTCCGAGAGTTTCCTAGAAGAGATGTAGCTCCAGTGACTCGCGGACGGCGCGGATCTCCTCGACGACGGCCTGGGAGCGCAGATGTAGGTCGTCCCAGGGGTAGTAGAGCATCGTCCAGCCGACGCTCTTGAGTCGTCGGTCGCGCTCGAGGTCGTACTTCGTCTTCGCTTCGCCGAGGTGCCACTTGATGCTGTGAGCCTCGACCCCGAGCTTGACGTGCGGATAAGCAAGATCGATGAAGTAGCGCGCCCCTCCCGCGTGTACTTCGAATTGGGGAGTCGCCCGAGGCGGTTCTATGCGTCGAGCGATGGCCAGGAGTTTCGCCTCCATCCGCGAGGCCAGGGATCCATCCCGGTGATCGCGGCGGAGTAACGCGGAGCGGAAGGCCCGACACCCCTTGCGGCCGTGCCCGGCCGCCGCAGCGTGCTCCTCCCACAATCGATCGAGCGTCGTCAACCGCCTCCGCAGGGCATCCTCCAAAGCCAATTCCGCTTTCGCCGTCGGTAGAACGGCAAACAGGTCCATCACAGTCCGATCAGCTCTCGTCACTGCGAAACCCTGCACCGTCACGGTGCGCGGTCGATCGTCGGGCTGGAGGCGGTGAAGGGTGACACCCGGTCGCGAGACGGACCGATGAGTCACTGCCTCGACGTGACCCTTCGGAACCGAATCCAGTTCGAACAAGGCGCCCGCCGTCCGGTGGCTGAAGATGCATCCACCGAGAGAACCCTCCGCGATGGCAAGTTTGGTCGCCCATGTCGGTTCGACCCCGTTCACGAGGTAGACACCGCTCATAGCGCGACGCCAGCGCCCGCCTTTGATCAGACGCGAGATCGCGTCTTTCGGCAATCCGAAACCACGTGCCATGCGAAGAGAGATCACTCCGTGGTTGCCGGCCGCGTGGAGTTCGCAGCGCCGCACTGCATCCTGGTTGGATCCCACCGATACACTGGACCTCACGGATGCCCCATGACCGGTGGCGCCGCCCACATCGATTCCGGAAAACTCTCGGAAAACGAGAATGATCCGGAATCGATTGCAGCCCAAAGGCCCTTAGGGTTGGGGCATGGCTACGTTCCAGTACGACGGGTTCAGGATCTCGTACGAGCAACGCGGGAGGAAGGCGGGCGCGGCCGAGCGTCCGATCGTTCTTATCCACGGCTTGCTACTGCCCCGCAAGCATCACTACCCGCTGGCCGACGCTCTCGCCGATCGCGGCAACCGCGTCATCCTGATCGACCTGCTCGGACACGGCGAGAGCGACAAGCCGGCGCACTCCCGCTACTACTCGATGGAGTTGTTCGCGCACCAGGTCGTCGGCCTGCTCGATCATCTCGACATCCCCGAAGCCGTCATCGGCGGCACATCTCTGGGGGCGAACGTCACGCTCGAAACGGCGAATCACGCCCCCGACCGCGTGAAAGGGATGTTCATCGAGATGCCGGTGCTCGAGCGTGCCGCCCCGGCCGCGGCACTCATCTTCGTTCCGCTGGTGATCGCCTATGCGGAGCTTCAAGGGCCCTTCGAATGGTGGAACCGCGCGATCCGGCTCATCCCGAAAGGCACGTCGCTCTACGGCGACGTCCTGCTAGAGGTCCTGTCCCGCGATCCGGTACCGTCCGCCGCCGTCGTGCACGGCCTTCTCACCGGCCGCATGGCGCCACATCCAAGCGATCGGGCCAAGCTCGACAGCCCGACCTTGATCATCGGCCACGACCGCGACATCCTGCATCCGTTCTCCGACGCCGAAGCCCTGAACCGCGAGCTGCCGAACTCCGAACTCGTGCACGCGACCTCGTTCTTCGAGCTGCGCTTCCCGCCGAACCGGCTGTCGGACGTGATCTGCGACTTCCTCGACGAGCTCTGGGGAGAGCCCGCCTAGATGTCCCGGCTCCCGATGCCGGATCCCTGCGCGGTCGTGATCTTCGGCGCGTCGGGCGATCTGACTCGGCGGAAACTGGCGCCCGCGCTGCACAACCTCCAAGCCGACGGCTTGATCCCCGACGCGACCTCGATAGTGGGTACCTCGCGAACCGAGTACTCGTCGGAGGAATTCGACAAGTCCCTGCGCGAGGCGGTGGGCAAGTACTCGCGGTTGGAACCCACAGCCGAATCGTGGGAGCGCTTCCACAAAGACCTCGTCTACGTGCCGGGTGACGTCAACGACGACGATCTGTTCCGTCGCCTCAAAGCGCGGCTCGAACAGGTCGACGACGAGCGAGGCACACAGGGGAACCGTGTTTGGTACCTATCGACGCTGCCGCGCTTCTTCGGTCCGATCGCGGAGCAGATCGCGAAGCACGGACTTACCGACACCGGTGGGTGGCAGCGGCTCGTCGTCGAGAAACCGTTCGGCCACGATCTCGAGTCGGCACGGGCCCTGAATGCTCTTCTGGCGCATTGCTTCAACGAGGATCAGATCTTCCGGATCGACCATTACCTCGGCAAAGAAACGGTCCAGAACGTTTACGTCTTCCGTTTCGCGAACGCGATCTTCGAACCCATCTGGAACCGGCGCTACATCGATCACATCCAGGTAACCGTGGCGGAGGACGAGGGCGTCGGCACGCGCGGACAATTCTACGAGCAGACCGGAGCGCTCCGGGATGTCGCGCAGAACCACCTGCTGCAGATCCTGGCCCTCGTGGGGATGGAGCCCCCGGTCGCGTGGGATTCCGAAGCGATCCGGGACGAGAAGGTTCAGCTGTTGAAGGCCGTCCGGCGGTGGTCGATCACCGAATGCGACCAGATCGTCGCGCGCGGGCAATACGACGGCTATCGCGAGGAAGAAGGCGTCGACTCGCACTCGTCGACCGAAACCTTCATGGCGATGAAGCTCGTGATCGACAACTGGCGCTGGGCAGACGTTCCGTTCTACGTGCGAACGGGCAAGAACCTCGCGGCCAAGATGACCGAGGTTCGCATCCACTTCCACCGCGTCCCGCATCTGCTGTTCGAAAAGACTGCGGTCGAGGAGCTCGAGCCGAACTCGCTCACGATCCGGATCCAGCCCGACGAGGGATTCTCGCTGAGCTTCGGCACGAAGGTCCCCGGACCGGAGGTCGAGGTACAGACCGTAAAGATGAACTTCGATTACGAGACCGAGTTCGGTTCGGGGACTCCCGAGGCCTACGAGCGCTTGCTGCTCGACGCGATGCTCGGCGACGCGACGTTGTTCATGCGTTCCGACGAGATCGAACAAGCGTGGGAGATCATGGATCCCGTCCTTCAGTACTGGGGCCGAGGTGGGACACCGGCCACCTACAAGCCGGGATCGTGGGGGCCGCGATCGGCCAACGAGATCCTCGACGGTCGCCGGCGCTGGTTCAACGCGGAAGACTGATGGCGTTTCGAACCGAGGTCTTTCCCGACGCCGATCTCAACGAAGCCGCAGCCGACCGGCTTGCATCCGAGCTTGCGGAAGCAACCTCGTTCGTCGTGACCGGCGGGACGACCGCCGAGCGGGTCTACGCCGCACTGGCGACCCGCGGGGTGCGGTGGGGCGAGAAGGAGATCCTGTTCTCGGACGAACGTTGCGTCCCTCCCACCGACCCGGCGAGCAACTTCGGCATGGTCGACCGTCTCTTGTTCGCCACCGACAAGCCACGGACGCTCCACCGGATGAAGGGCGAGGACGACCCGGAATCCGCGGCCTCGGACTACGGCACCGAGATCGCCGATGTCGTCCGTTCGGGGATCGACCTCGTCTACCTCGGGCTCGGGGCGGACGCCCACGTTGGTGCGATGTTCCCCGGCTCCCGAGCGCTCGATGCCACATCCGAGCTGTGCGCCGCGGTCGACCGGCCGGATGGGATGCGAGGCCTCACCCTCACGCCCCCGGCGATGCTCAGCGGTCGCAAGGTCTTGCTGGTCGCCGCAGGTCGCGGAAAAGCCGAGGCCGTCCGGCGGATCGTGGCCGGGAACGAGCGCCCATCGAGCTGTCCGGCCCGGCTGCTGGAAGGGCATCCGGACGTGACGTTCCTCCTCGACGAGGCCGCCGCCTCCCGCCTGTAGACAGACTTTTACGGCTCAGAAACGGCTCTGAAACAAGCTCGAAACACCAGTCTCATACCTCTTAGGTCGTAGAAGGGGCGACGGTGCCCACGGCGACTTCCCCGCCGCTCTGCGGCTGAACTAAGGAGGGGTTAACTGGTGGACACCGGCGACACCGCATGGGTGCTCATCGCCACCGCATTCGTGCTGTTCATGACACCCGGTCTGGCGATGTTCTACGGCGGCATGGTGCGCGCCAAGAACGTCCTCGGCACGATCATGCACAGCATCTTCGCGATGGGGCTCGTATCGATCCTGTGGGTGCTGATCGGCTACTCGCTCGCGTTCGGGCCCGATAAGGGCGGGCTCATAGGCGGACTCGACTACCTCGGGTTCCACGGGGTCGGCCAGGGCCCCAACCCGGATCTCGCTCCGACGATCCCCCACATCGCATTCGCTCTGTTCCAGATGATGTTCGCCGTCATCACTCCTGCCCTGATCACCGGGGCGTTCGCCGAGCGCATGAAGTTCTCCGGCTACGTGGCGTTCACAACCCTGTGGCTCCTGCTCGTGTACTCCCCCGTAGCGCACTGGGTCTGGGCACCGGGCGGATGGATCCGCGAGCTCGGGGCGATCGACTTCGCGGGCGGAACCGTCGTCCACATCAACGCCGGGATGGCGGCGCTTGCAGCGGTGATCCTGATCGGCAAGAGACGGGGCTTCGGCAAAGAAGCGTTCGTCCCGCACAACCTCACCCTGACGATCCTCGGCACCGGGATCCTGTGGTTCGGGTGGTTCGGGTTCAACGCCGGGAGTGCTCTGGGAGCCAACGGCCTCGCCGCCTCGGCCTTCCTCGCGACGAACCTCGGCGCCGCCGCGGGTGCTTGTGGTTGGGCTCTGGTCGACTCGATCAAGGAGAAGAAGTCCACGACGCTCGGTGTTGCTTCCGGCGCGGTCGCAGGCCTGGTCGCCATCACCCCGGCATCCGGTTACGTCGGCCCACTCGGCGCGATCGCGATCGGTCTCGCAGGCGGGATCGTGTGCGCCTATGCGGTGAGTCTCAAGTTCCGTTTCGGCTACGACGACTCGCTCGACGTCGTCGGCGTCCACATGGTCGGCGGGATCATCGGCGCGCTCCTTACGGGGATCTTCGCCGACACCGCGATCAACCCCGCAGGGGCGGACGGTTTGATCGCCGGCGGCGGATTGGCGCTCTTTGCCAAGCAGTTGCTCGCGGTCGGTGTGACGCTCGGGTTCTCGTTCATCGTGACCATGCTCATCGCGAAACTGGTCGACGTGACGATCGGACTGCGCGTGACGGAAGAGCAGGAGATCTCCGGACTCGATCTCAGCCAGCATGCGGAGGTGGGCTATTCGTTGAGCGAGTCCGGTGCCGGGATGGCGTCGGCTCATGCCTCGTCGAGCGGAGGTGCGGTGCAACATCAACCGGCTTTCTCGGTATCGCCAAGGAGTGAGCTCTCGTGAAAGTCATCGTTGCGGTGGTCAAGCCGTTCAAGCTGGACGACGTGAAGGAAGCACTCGAAGCGGTGGGTATCGAAGGGATGACCGTCACCGACGCCCGGGGGTTCGGGCGCCAGAAAGGTCACACCGAGGTTTACCGAGGTGCCGAGTACCAAGTCGACTTCGTTCCCAAGACCCGCATCGAAGTGGTGGCGAACGACGACCGCGTGCAAGAGGTCGTCAAGGCGATAGTCAGCGCAGCCAGAACCGATTCGATCGGCGACGGCAAGGTCTGGGTGCTGCCCGCCGAAGACGTGATCCGGATCCGAACGGGAGAGAAGGGCTCTGACGCTATCTGAGCTTCGGACGCCTCGGCCCGTTCGTCTGACGGACGGAGCTACAGCAGCTCGCGAGCGCGCGGTCGCCGTCGACCGCGCGCTCGCAGATCTCGCGTCTCGAACGTTCGGCCCCGCGCCCGACGTCGCCCTCGTCGCGGTCGGTGGCTACGGCCGGGGTGAGTTGAGTCCCTACTCCGACATCGATCTGTTGTTCCTGGTCAGACCCCGCAGTGAGCTGTCCCCGGCCACGCTGCGGGGATTGCTGTACCCGCTGTGGGATGCGGGATGGCAGGTCGGCCACGCACTCAGGACGGCCAAGGAAGCCGTGGCTCGCGCTACGCAGGATCTCGATGCCGCGACCGCAGCGCTCTACACGCGCTTCATCGCCGGCAACGAAGAGCATCACATCGAGTTCGTCGATCGTTTCGAGCGATGGGTCGTCAAAGAGAGAAAGACGCTGGTGCGCCGCGTCCTCGAATCCACGAAGAACCGACACGCCCGCCAGGACCGCGCCGGATGGGTGCTGGCCCCCGACCTCAAGTCCGACATCGGCGGGCTTCGAGACGTTCACCAAGCCCGGTGGTTGACGGCGATCGTGGGGGAAGAGGTCGAAACCACGGACATCGATGCGGCCTACGACGTTCTCCTCGCCACGAGAGAAGCGCTCCACGTCGAAGTACAACGGAAGCTCGATCGTCTCCGCATCGACGTTCAGTCGCGCGTCGCGCGACGTCTCGGGTTCGAAGACGACGACGGCGCCGATCACGTCATGACGCAGGTTCATTCCGCCGCTCGCACGATCGAGTTCCGTGGCGGGATCGTGGCCCGGCGGCTGTCGGAGACGGTGCTCGGTGGCCCGCGACGGTCGGGGGCCGTGGAACGTCTGGGCCACGGACTGCGGATCGAAGAAGGAACGATCGAAGTCGACCGATCTGCGACGCCCGACCCCGCGGGTGGGATGGCGGTCGTAGAAGTCGTCGCGAGCCGCGGCCGGTTCCCCTCGCCCCGGACGATCGAGTGGATGAAAGAAGCCTTCCGGCACCCGGTCGAACGGTGGGACGACGCCACGCGAACTGCCTTCCTCAGCGCGCTGGCGGGTGACTTCGTCTCCGATGCGCTGGAGCTGATGGATCATTCCGGCGCGTGGACGGGGTTGTTGCCGGAGTGGACGCGTATCCGGGGACGCGCGCAACACGACCCGTACCACCGCTACACCGTCGACGGTCATCTCTTCGTGACCGTTGCCGAAGTGAACCGGGCGATCGCGACGATGGAGCAGGCGCACGTGGCGGCCGCCGAGGCCGGCGATCTCGATGCCCTGCGCGTCGCGGCGCTGCTACACGACGTCGGGAAGGGGTCGGGCGAAGACCACTCGATCGCAGGTGAGCAGATCGCGCGTGCGATGTGCTCGCGCATGGGTCTGGACGACGCGACGACGCGCGAGGTGTGCGCGCTCGTTCGATATCACCTTGCGTTGATGGACACGGCAACGCGGAGGGATCTCGACGACGGCGCGGTCATCGCCGACGTCGCGGAAACGATCGGCAGCGGTCGGATCTTTCGCCTCCTCTACGTGCTCACCGTGGCCGACGCCAAGGCAACCGGACCGGAGGCCTGGTCCGAGTGGAAGGCTGCTCTGATCGCCGAGCTCTATCGCAAGGTCCTCGACGCGATCGAGACCGGACGTCTCCCTGCGCGCGCCGACGTCGTCGAGAAGAGCCGTGAGATCGAGGCCTACGACCCGATCCTGGCGGGGCGCGCGCAGGATCTCCTCGCGACGCTTCCCCCCTCCTATCTCGACTCCACCGCGCTCGAAGACATGGTCGACGAGCTGCGGATGCTCCTAACACCGCCCGGTCGCGGTCAGGTCCGTGTGAGGGTCACCGAAGCGAACGAGGACACGGTGATCACGATCTGTCTGGCCGACCGCCCGGGAACGCTGGCGCGCACTGCAGGAGTGCTCGCGCTGAATCGGATCTCGGTTCGAAAGGCGCAAGCTTTCTCGACCCAGGAAGGCGTTGCGATCGAGCGATTCACCGTCGCCACTCCACCGGCCGGCTCGTTCGAACGCTTCAAGAAAGATCTCGAGGCCGCGTATTCCGGACGGCTGGCGTTGGAATCGAGGATCGAACAGAAGATCGCCGAGTACTCGTCGGGGTCCGACGTCACTCCAACCGTCACCGTCCTTCCGGACGAATCTCCACATTCATCGGTCGTCGAAGTGCGCGGCCCGGACGTGCTCGGGCTCCTCTATGCGATCACCACGGCGCTCAGCGAGATGGATCTCGATATCCATGTCGCGAAGATCGACACTCTCGGCGAGCGGGTGGTCGACGTCTTCTACGTCCGAACCTCGTGGAACGAGAAGCTTTCCGAAGAGCAGTCGCGCGAAGTAGTGCGTTCGATCGAGCACCGGGTCGACCGCTTGTTCAATCGTTAGTCACGATCCGATCTTGTTCAATCGTTAGTCACGATCCGATCGACGTAGGCCCGGTCGAGCGCATCCTCAAGGGCGATGCCGACCGCGAGGACGAGCGCGTCGGAACCCTTCCGTCCCGTTAGAGATACCGACACGGGCCATCCGTCGACCTCACCGCAGGGGAGGGACAGAGACGGCAGCCCGGCAAGATCCATCGGGCAGTTCCACGTGATGAACGCGAGGTCGGCGTGCATGTCACCGTCGCCGAGCGTCACGATCGGTGCCTCGATCGGCGGCGGTACTACGGGGATCGTCGGCGTCACCAAGATGTCGACCTCGTCGAAGAGCCGATCGAAGCCGGCCGCGACCTCCGTTGCGACCTCGCGCGCCGTAGCGATATCGGTCTCGGTCAACGCCGCGACACGATCGAGTAGCCGGCGCGTCGCGGGCTGAAGCAGCGCCCGTCGGTCCTCCGAATCGGCACCGGCGGCTCGCCGGACGTCGGGAAGCAACAGCGATCCGATCGCGGATGCCGCCCGGTCGAGCCCCGAGATCGAAACGGGGACCGTCGAAGCCCCGGCGTTCTCCAGAGCCTCCGCCGCTCTCGCGGCCGCTGCGGCCACCGCGGTGGAGCTGCGGGTCCAGAAGAACGGATCCTCGATGCCTACGCGGATCCCGGCATCGACCTCCTCTACGTGGATCTCGGCCATGACCTCGAACGCCTGCCGAGCCGCCGCCACAGAGCGGGCCAACGGTCCGACGTGGTCGACCGACAGGTCTCCGAACGCCGAACCGGCCAGGGGGACGGCACCGAAGGTGGGCTTGAAACCGACGACGCCGCAGCACGCCGCCGGCACCCGGATCGAGCCCCCGGCATCCGCCCCGACCGCGAGGTCGGTCATCCCGGTGGCAACGGCCACCGCGCAACCACCGCTGGAGCCCCCCGCCATGCGGGCGGGATCGCGTGGATTCCCGATGGCCCCGAGCGCCGTCACCGCCGACGTGGTGCCGACCCCCCACTCGTGGAGGTTCGCGTAGAGGGACACCGACGCTCCCGCTCGACGCAGCCGCTCGAGCGCCGCAGCGGGCCCGGCCCCCGAGGTCGGCATCGCGTGGGATCCGCACGTGGGGGTCCGGTCCCGATCGAAGAAAACGTCCTTCGCCGCCACCGTGGAGCCACCGAGGACCCCCTCTCCGGCGGGCGTCTCATCGGTCATCGCAACCACGGCATTCAAGTGACCCCATCGTTCGATCGCGGTGGCACGCAGATCCGCTGGGAGGGGCTCGCGCGGCACCGATCTGGTGATGGCCGTCATGCCGCGGAGGATGCCACGCTCGGGGGCGCACATCCGGCTCCTTTGGGAGGGCGGCCATACAATCCGGCCATGTCTTCCGTCTCCCGCCTCGGCTACCCCCGCGCCCGCCGGCTGGTGCTCGGCAGCGGATTGGCCGTCTTGCTCGTCATCGCGATCGTGATGTACGTGCGACGGGTAGAAGCCGTCGAGGTCGGGGCCACACTCTTGTTCATCCCCGTATTCGTGGCGTTCGTGTTCGGAGGGATCCGAGGAGGGGTCGTGGCGGGGATCCTCGCCGCGGTCGCCTACGCTGCCTTGCGTTACCCGGCGATCGATCTGGTCGGGGCCGGTCGCTTCATGTCCTTGATCCTGTCCCGCGCCCTCGCCTACCTCGCTTTCGGCCTGATCGGAGGCGTTGCCACGGAGCAATTGCGCTCCTCGATCACCAAACTGGACGTGATCGACGATGTGGACGACGCGACGGGGCTCTTCAATGCCCGCTTCTTCGTGGACAACTCCGGCCTCGAGATGCAACGCGCGGACCGCTACGGCACTGCTTTCAGCGTCGCGATCGTGAACATCACTGCCGAGCCTCTCGTGGGGCTCAACCGGCGCCAGCGGCAGCGGATGCTCCGGGATCTGGGGACCCTCGTGCGAGACAGCGTGAGGACCATGGACCGCGGCGCCCATGCCTTCGACGAGCGCCGCTACCGTTTCGGCGCCGTCCTGCCCGAGACCGGAAGGGAAGGCGCCCGAGTCTTCGTCGGGCGGCTCGCCGAGCGCATGACCGAGCTCCTGACCGAACGGGGCATCCGACTGGCTCCGGATTCGGTGACAACGGAGATCGCCTCGTTCCCGGGCGAGGAAGAGGCGCTCCAGAGGATCCGGACCGAGTTCGCACAGGTCGAAGCCCGGGAACACCCGGAATCGGCGCACCCTCTGACCGGGGTCCCGGCTTCATCTCCCGAACAACGGCGCCGATAGCCCAACTGGGCCATTTTTCGGGCCATATCGAGCCCGATTGCCCCCTCAAGTAGCTCCTTGAGGATGCCGATGTAATCGCCAGAACAGAGAACCCGCAAGCGACAAGGCAAACCTGCGGCAACGCAGGGGCGCAAAGCCAGGGGCCCCACGTGGGTCGCCCAGCTGCCGAACTGGGAGGTGTTGGCTGTGAGCGCTACCAAGCGCATGTCCACCGGCATAGCGGCCGGTGCACTTCTCATCTCTCTTCTTCCCGCAACCCCGGCGAACGCTTCGTGCTACAGCGCGAACCACAAGGAGCACGCGTTCGCCCGGAAGATCAACCTGGCGCGTGCGGCGACCGGGGAGAACCGGCTGAGGCTCGACCCTCAGCTGTCCAAGGCCGCAAAGGTCCACACGCACGAGATGGTTCGCAAGGACCTCCTGTACCACACGCCTACCGATGCGCTTAAGCATCGAGTGACGAACTGGATGACGCTCGGCGAGAACGTCGGCGTGGGCGGAACCGTGTCGTCACTCCACACCGCTTTCATGAACTCCGCCCCGCACAGGGCGAACATCCTCTACCCCACCTTCCGCTACGTCGGCGTTGGAACGCTCGAGGCCGGCGGACGGCTGTGGGTGACGGTGATCTTCGAGTCGCACGCCGACCCGGGGAGCCCACTGTGCTGAGTCACTCGACCGACAAGGGGCGCTAACGACCAACCCGCGACGAAGGCCCCCGACTCCCAGCGGGGGTCTTCGTCGCACTAACCGACTGAGTTACCAGGGGCAGTTCTTAGAGGGAGGGGCAACACGATGGAAACGAGCAAGAAGATCTTGAGGCTGGTGCCGGTAGTGAGCATCCTTGCCTCGTTGCTCGTGGTCTCGTCGTCTACGACAGCGGCCGCGGGCGCATGTTGGTCGCCGAAGCCGGAGGAGCAGCAGTTCCGCAGCGCGATGAACCTGGCTCGATCGGCAAACGGCGAGAGTCAACTCCAACTCGATCCCGAGCTTTCAAAAGCCGCACGTCTCCACACGCGTGAGATGACGGCGAAGGATCTCCTGTACCACACGCCCGACAGCAGCCTCACGAACCGCGTGACGCACTGGTCGGTTCTCGGCGAGAACGTCGGCGTCGGCGGAACGGTGGACTCTCTGCACGACGCCTTCATGAACTCGTCACCTCACCGAGCGAACATCCTCTACTCGCAGTTCCGCTACGTGGGGATCGGCGTCCGCGAGGCCGAAGGCCGGATGTGGGTGACGGTGATCTTCGAAGCGAGCTCGGATCCCGGTACGCGTCTCCCGATGCCGAGCTGCTGACATGACGATCAAACTTCGCCTCTCGTCGATCCAGAATCTCTTGGGACTACGGATCGACGACGACGAACACGGGAGCGCTAACGGAGCGAGCGTGATCGTCGTCTTTTCGGAAGACGGCGTAGGCGCGATAGGTGCCCCCCTGCTCGGTGGCCGGGAGCGACCAATCGAAGATGAAGTTGCCGGCAACGCTGCCGTCAAAGCGAGCTGACCCGGAAGCGACCTGCGCGTAGGTACCGTCGGGCTGCAGCTTGCCGATCTTCACGAACACGTTGGTGTCGTGCGCAGGGGCGATCGTCCCGTCGAATCGGATCGACGCCGTCCCCGGCGGGTAATGCGAGATCCCGGCCCCATCCATCGCTCCGCCTTCGGGTGACAACGTGAGGGCAGGCGCCACCTTTACGACCACGTCGGAGCTCTCGCTGCCCCAGGTCTCGCCGTCTCCGTCGAACACGCCCACGAGGTGCGTGGTGGCGCTCGGCTGGTACGACATCGAGAAGGAGCCGTCGGGGGCCGTCGTCGCGGTCGGTCCGTTCCGCCACCGCCCGGTCCCTTCCCGGACGTAGGTCCGCACTTCCTCGCCGTCGATCGGCGCGCCTCCGGCGTCGCGGAGGCTTCCAGTGAGCGTCACGGTGTTGCCGAAGACGACCTCGGTAGAGGAGGCGGCCAGAGTCATCCTGCTCGCGTCCTTACCCGGCCCCATGACCGCGGCGACGTCTCCGCGCACGTCGGGAAGCGCTCGATAGAGATGATTACCGGGACATTCCGTCTCCCCGGCGTCGCGATGGCCGGCGATGTACGGAAGGCGATCGTGCAATCCCGATACCGGGTTGCGGTAGGTGTGCACCCCCTTGGGTGCGAGGTCGTGTCTGTCGACCTCCCACGCCAGCAGCTCCGCGAGCGAGCGCCGCATCGCCGGAGGCGGGGTCACCTGCGAATAGTTGCCCATCATGCTCACGCCGACGCTTCCCGAGTTGTAGCCCTCGACGTGGGCCCCCGCCACCGCGCGCCCGCGCACGTTCTCCGAATCGTGGATCTCCCACGGTCGGTAGTCGCGCGCCCATCGACCTTCGAAGATCTGCCCATCCGGCGAGATGACGAAGTTGTAGCCGATGTCGCACCAACCCCGACGAACGACATGGAACCAATAGATCGCGCGCATCGTTGCTTTCGGACGCTGGTCGAAGTTGGTGCCGGCGGTGTGATGGACGAACAACTGAGTAACCGGATAGAAGGCTCGTCGACACGACCCTGTGGTTCGTTTCAACGATTCGTCGGCGCCCCATTCGGCACGCGTGACGATGTGTGGGGCATGGGCCGCGGCGGAAGCCGACGCCGGGACGGTTTCCGTCTCGCGAGGGCCGTCCAGGGTGTTCAGGTAGTCGAGCGTGACGGGGCCCATGGCCTCCACCCGGCCGATCGGTTTCCATTCGATGGCGTTCGGTCGATCGACCTCTATGACGGCCGAGTAGTGATGACCGTCGCTACCGGCATCGATGTCCTCGGGGGCGCGGGTCCACGATCCCAGACCACCGTCGCCGTCCACGGTCCGATAGATCACACCCGTGTCGGTAGGTCCGCGCCACGAGAAGGCGACATGCGTGGGAACGATGTCGAACGACACCCGTTCCGCACCGGGACCCGCTACGAGACGCAAAGTCCTGGCGATTGTGGTGGGAACGGTGATCGCGCGGGCCGGCGAGAGATACGACGGAACGAGCAACGCCGCGACCAGTGCGACCACCGATCCGACGCGACGAACGAGATGCCGCCTTGTCACCGTTCCACCCACTCGACGACGGTACCCCGGCCCACGCCATCTGCGCGTCGATCTCCGGTGTTATAAGAAAGCGCATGAGAGCCGACATGCGAGTGATGCCGTGAGGGACGGCGTGCGCAGAACCGGTTCGGGAGACGCCGACGTAACGATCAAGATCCCCCGGCCGCTCTACGAACAGCTCAAGCAGGTGATCGGTGAGTCCGGCTTCCATTCCGTGACGGAATTCATCGTTTACGTCCTTCGGGACCTCCTGTCCCACCGGCCCGGATCGATCCCCACCAAGACCGCTCCCACGGCCCCCGAAGAGGACGTGGACCCACTGTCGCCCGACGAGATCGAGGCCATCCGCAAGCGCCTCACATCGCTCGGCTACCTCTGATCCCCGGGGGATTTCGGGACGATTCGGTACACTCCGGCCACCTATGTCACCAGGACCTAACGGCGGGCACCTGGTCGAGCTCGAGCGGGTCACCAAGAGATTCGACGCGAACGTAGTCCTCGACGGGATCAACCTGTCGATCGATCGCGGCGAAGCCGTCGTAGTGGCCGGGCCCTCGGGCTCCGGTAAGTCGACGATGCTGCGTTGCATCAACGGCCTCGAGCAGGTCGACGAGGGCGATGTGCGCTTCGACGGTCATTCGATCCGCACGGCCGGCAAGAAGCTCTACGACCTCCGAACGCAGATGGGGATGGTCTTCCAGCAGTTCAACCTGTTCCCACACAAGACCGTGATCGACAACCTCACGCTCGGTCCCACTCACGTCAAGGGCGCGTCGCGTTCCGCCGCGGAGAAGAAAGGTCGCGAGCTGCTCGAGCGTGTTGGTATCCCGGAGAAGGCAGATTCCTATCCCGCCGATCTCTCAGGGGGTCAACAACAGCGCGTTGCGATCGCACGGGCGCTCGCGATGGAGCCGAAGCTCATGCTCTTCGACGAACCGACATCGGCGCTGGACCCGGAGATGATCCGGGAGGTGCTCGACGTCATGCGGGATCTCGCACGCGACGGGATGACGATGGTGGTCGTCACACACGAGATGGGTTTCGCTCGCGAAGTGTGCGACCGGATCGTCTTCATCGACGGCGGCAAGATCGTCGAAGAGGGACCGCCGAACGAGTTCTTCAACGACACCAAGAGTGCGCGAGCGAAAGAGTTCGTCGACAAGATCATCCACCACTAGCAGATATCGGCGCGGGTAGGAAAAAGGAGGGGCAATTGATCGGCAAGATCCAGAAGTGGAAGTGGCTCGTCGTGATGGTTTCGGTCGTCGCATTGCTGGGAGCGGCGTGCGGAGGCGGAGACGAAGGGGACGAGACCGGTAACGGCGATGCAGGGCAGGTCGAGCAGTATCCGGCCGACACGACGATGGGCAAGATCCAGGATGCCGGTGAGATCAAGGTCGGAGTGAAGTACGACGTTCCGCTGTTCGGGTTCAAGAACCCCCAGACCGACGAGGTCGAAGGGTTCGACGTCGACATGGCTCAACTCGTTGCCGACAAACTCGGTGTCGACCTGAAGCCCGTCGAGGCGATCTCGGACAACCGCATCCCGTTCCTGCAGGACGGCACGGTGGATCTGGTGTTCTCGACGATGACGATCACCGTCGACCGCGATGCAGAGATCGATTTCTCGCGGCCGTACTTCATCGCGCACGGCAAGATCCTCACTCCGAAGGACTCGGGCATCACGGGTCCCGACGACCTGAACGGCAAGAAGGTCTGCACCGCTCTCGGATCGACCTACGAGGGCTTGATCCCCGATCTCGCACCGGACGCCGACCTCAACACGGTCGACTCCTACAGCGAGTGCTTCGCGCTCCTGCAGAACGGGCAGACCGACGCGCTCGTGACCGACAACGTGATCGACGCAGGCTTCCTGCAGCAGGACGACAGCCTCGCGATCGTCGGTCCGGATCTCACGACCGACCCCTACGGCGCGGGCGTGAAGGACGGCGACACCGAATTCGCAGACTTCGTCAGCGGGGTCATCGAGGACTCCTTCACCGATGGCACCTGGCAGGAGCTCTACGACAAGTGGATCGGCAAGTACACGGGCGAGGAAGCAGACGACCCGTCGGCCATGTCTCTGAAGCAGGCGTTCAAGTTCTATCCCTGCGACGAGACCTGCTAGCAGTAGTCCACACGACAGAAGCTAGATAGATGACCGAGCTCTGGGGAGTGCTGACGCGGCACTTCCCAGAGTTCGCGTCGGGCTTCTTCATCACCGTCCGTCTCGTCGCGATCTCGTTCGTGATCGCGATGGGGATAGGGATCACGGTCGCCGCGTTACGGATCGCGCCTGCCCGGCCGCTGCGCTGGCTCGGGACCACTTACGTCGAGATCTTTCGCAACATCCCGCTTCTCGTTC
>DASSMG010000090.1:0-3841 GCA_035688995.1 Actinomycetota bacterium | reverse complement strand
CGGCATGGCGGCCGAGAACCCGAACTCGTCGAACTCGCCGGGCCCGATCTTTCCGCCGGACCACGTGACGGTGCCGACGCCCTCGGTGATCTTCTGGCCGAACGCCTCGAGGGGTTCGTCGAACTTCACCGTGGTCGTCTTCCGCGTCCAGCCGTCCTTCGGTTGGAACGACACGAACGCGAGCGGGGGCAATTGCAGCTCGACCTTCGTCGTCGACGCGTCGTCACGTTCCGTCGGGACGCGGACGACGAAGCGCGAGAACGAACCCGAGATCGCTTCGTTGGGTTGGATCGTTACGTGAGCCACGGCCGGTATGGCCATCGCGACCAGGATTCCGGCCGCGAGCGGCGCGATTAGACGTTTCATCTTTCTCCTCTCTGAGAGCGCCCTGTTCAGGGCGCGCTGCTACGACAACGAGAGGAGTGCCGGAGGTCCTCGTCTGCTCCAGGAGCGATCGAGATCGAAGTGCGGTGTGTGAACGAACGCGGGCAGAAGGGTCGCGACCCGGGCTTTGACGGGGACGATCGCCGTGCTCGCGCGCCGCGCTTTGGCCACGAGACGCTTCCCGGCGAACAGAAGCGCGGCCCCCAGAGCGGCCGTGACCAGTTGGAGGACGAAGCCGAGGTGGAACACCGGATCCGTGAGCAGCGACGCGACCGAGCCCATCGTGGTGCGCTCGTAGATCTCGAGCCCGGAGAACGCGAGGGCTTGAAGCAACGCGAGACGCAACACCGTCGACCTTCCCGCGTCCGGTCGGCCGGCAAGCCATGAGGAAAGCCCTCCGACCAAGATCGCGGCGATCACGTTCGGGACGACCGAGTGGTGACCGGTGGTTTCCAGCAGCTTGTGGTTGGCGGCAAGCCTCGGCGCGGCGAGAGCGAACGCGGCCCAGTGGCCCCCGAAGAGACCCACCAGTGAAACGAGGATCCAGGCCGCCCGCCGCCACATCATCGTGCAGGGATGCTACCGGCTGCGGGACTTATCCCCACGTGGGGAGGGGCGGGAGCGCGCCCTCTGCAGCGAGCGAGGTGCCGTCGGCCCCCGACCTTCGGAGATCTTTTCTACGCCTTGGGGGGGCCGGGGTGGACCCGGGCTACTACGACTTCACCCAGTCGCTCGACCTCACGGAGAGTCGGTAAGACCTCCGGAGGCTCCGATCCCCGCAGTGCCGTGGTTCGGGGGGCCGATCGTCCGCGAGCGCGGTGTCGTCCGGCCCTATTGGATCCCGGCCCGGCTTGAAATGCTGAGATCGGGACGCGCTCCGTCACCGCGCTCCCAAGGAGGTCGCTATGTCCACCACCACGATCGAGCGGAATCCGGTCCTGCTCGCGGACCGTGATGCCGCGAAGACACGCATCACCTCGCGCCATCTGTTACTCGCTTGCGGAGTCGCTTACGCGGTCCTTTATCCGATCGTCAACGATCTGATCGCAGCCACGCTCTACGACGGCTACAGCCGAATGTCGCAAGCGGTTAGCGAGCTGTCCGCGACGGGGGCGCCAACGCACACGTTCCTGACGCTGGTCGGGCCGATCTTCGTCATGTTGCTGATCGGATTCGGCATCGGGGTGTGGCGGTCGGCCGGCGACAAGCGTTCGCTTCGGGTTGCCGGCATCCTCCTGTCCGCGCATGGAGCGATGTCGTTCCTGTGGGTCTTCGCCCCGATGCACCAGCGTGAAGTGATCGCCGCCGGCGGAGCCACCTCGGCCGACACGATGCACCTCGTTCTCTCAGCAGCGACGGGCATCTTCGTCGTTTCGTCCATGATCGCCGCCGCGATCGGGATGGGGGCCGGTTTCCGTATCTATTCCGTCCTGACGATCATCGCGACGCCTTTGTTCGGGATGCTGAGCGCGCAGACCCAGGCGATCGAGGCGGGAGACCCCACGCCGTACATGGGCCTTCTCGAGCGCATCGGCATCGGAGCGTGGCTCGTGTGGATGGCGGTTTTCGCCGTGAGCCTGTGGCGCCGCCGTTCTTTCTAAACATGCCTACATCTCGTGTAGGCAGACTCGAAAAGAACGATTGACGCGGCGTCATAGCATCGGATGGTGAGGGGCAGGGCCACCTCGCGGGGGGACACGCGATGCACGAGACGTTCCGGTGAAGATGCTGCCCTACGCGGGCGCCCTTCTTGTGGTCGCCCTGACGGGGGCCGGCTGCGTTCAGCAGGCGGACGGCAGCGCGGCACCGGATCCTCGGTTGAGGGCGACGGTGCTTTACGACCAGCACGAGCGCGCCGAAGAAGCCTTCTCGTCACCCGATGCTCCGGACGAGTGTCCGACGCGCTTCGTCGAATACGGCAGCAACGAACCGACGGGCGACGTCATCGACTACTTCAAAGATCAGGGCCTCGATGAGATCGATGTCGTAGACAACCAGTACGGGCACCACCCCCAGTGGAGCGGTGAGCGCAGCGAGAATGGACTGCCCACCAGTCAGATAGATGTCTGGACCGGCAGGAACGACGGGCATCTCGAATGGACCACGGTGTTCACGGTCGCGACGGCCCAGTGCGATCTCGTGGCTTCGGCCGAATATTCGGTCACGCCCCGGGTCGTGCCGTACGGCGATGTCCCCAACGCGATCCTTACGGACGATGGCGACCTCGGCATCGAGTACGGCCTCGCTTTCCAGATCCAGCGACGCGTCTCGGGTCACTGGCGCAACGCGCCTTTAGGCAGGGTCCACGGCGTGCGCTGCGCGTTTCCGGGAATCGCCAAGCAGCTGGTGTCGGGAGGCGTCGATAAGCAATCCATCTCACTCTGCGAGGAGTCGCGCCCATTGGAGCCGGGTCGCTACCGCGTCCTCAAAGACGTTTCCTTCGAGGCGTACGGTGACGCGACACTGAGAGCGAAGTTCAGGATCGGCCCTCGACACGACTCGTAGCGGGATTACTTCCCTACGTTGACGTCCACCGTCATCGTGTCGGTGCGCCCGTTCGGCCCGGAGACGGTCAACGTGACCACGTAGCCACCGTTCTTCGCGAACGCGTGCTTGACCTCGAGGCCCGACGCATGCGTGCCGTCTCCGAAGTTCCACTCGTACCGAAGTGCGTTGCCACCGACGACGCGGCCCCCGTCGAACGCCCGGGATCCTGTCGCATCGAAGGTCAGCGTCTTCTTCGGCTGGAGCGGAGCGGGTTGGTCGTGCAGCACCTCGAAGTAGGCGACGGGGTCAGCAGTGACGGGCACGGCTCCACCCATGTTCTGCTGCAGCATGAACCACGAGTGCATGTGAGCGCAGAACTCGAGGCCCTTGTACCAACCCTCCGACGCGGTGAGCCCGGACTGATCGGGTCCCGTCAACGCATTCAGGTTCCTCAGGTTGTCGTTCGGGGTGTGGAGCAGCACGACACCGTCCGGGTGCCAGCCCGGGTCTTTGGTCACGCCACCCGCGTGGGGACCGAACATGTCGGGGAACAGGTTCATGATCGGGACGCCGATCGCTTCGAAATTCGCGTAGTCGCTCGAGAAGGCGGCAAGCCCTCCGAGGGCCGGGACGACCATCGACTCCTGCGACGTGGTCCCCTCCTTCTTCGCCTCCTCGTCGGACACGAAGATCTCGGGAGCGCCCGGCACGTCGGTAAGCGTGTCGTCGAGGTGGTTCATGACGTCGCCGAGGATCTGGCGCGCTTGCTTGTTGAACGCCTCGGTTACCTGCGGCGAACCGCCGAGCCCCGGCTTCTGCGGGTCACTTAGTTGCATGACCATCTTCACCTGGTACGCGGGGTTCCCCCGGTAGTAAGCGGGATAGGCACCGGCGCACGGGTCGAGGTTGAAGTAACCGCGCACGTGCTCGTTCGCGAAGGGGCCGAGGTTGTCGCGGATGAACGCCTTGG